>JALXEI010000332.1 GCA_027069645.1 Hyphomicrobiales bacterium | reverse complement strand
GTCAGTGTTGCCTGTAAAACAGACAATGTCGCGATCAGCAGACAAAGATTGATCAACAGGGCAATAACGGTAAAAATACCGAACAGACCATAGACAAGGATGGTAAACAGAATAACACCAATCAGGCCGATAACAGACGCCATCTTGCCGGCTTCGACACTGTCGGCCCCCAATGACGCTCCGACGGAACGCTCCTCTATCGGGGTCAGAGTCGCCGGCAGCGCACCTGAACGCAAAAGAATCGAAAGTTCATTGGCTTCATCTATGGTGAAATTACCGCTGATCTGGCCACTCCCCCCAAGAATTGGCTCGCGAATAACAGGGGCTGTAATGACATGGATGTCGCGTTTTCCGGTCTCCTCGTCAATCCCGTTGTCAAGAACCACAGCAAAGGGCTCGCCAACATGGTTTTGCGTGAACTTTCCAAACCGCCGTGCACCTGCTGCATTAAAGCGGAAACTGACGATCGGTTCGTTTGTTCTCTGGTCAAATCCCGGTTGTGCATCGACCAGATCTTCCCCGGATACAATAGACCTCTTGACCAGAAGATATTCACTGGCAAAACGGTCTCCCTTGTCAGCCGGAATGATGACTGTTCCAGGAGGGCGCCCCGAACGCCGGGCTTCTGCTGCTGTTTTGTCAATACGAACCTGATGGAATGTCAGTTTGGCGGTCTTGCCCACCAGCGCCTTGAGCTTCCCGGGATCATCAAATCCGGGAACCTGAACAAGAATGCGCGCCTTTCCCTGCCGCTGGATATTGGGTTCCCTGGTTCCCAACTGGTCAATACGACGTCGAATGGTCTCGATCGAGGTTCCGATGGCGCTATCGATACGCTGATTAAGTGCTTCAGCTGTCGGCTTCAGGGTAATAGTGGCCCGATTGTCATGCCGGGACACAACAAGATCGCTTGATCCCGCGCCCATAAAGACATTACCTTGCAGGTTTTGAATGAGGGATCGCAACAGCTTGTAGGCGCGTTCATAATGCTCGGGCTTCCTGATCCGCACCTGAACCTGTTCATCCGACTTGTTGATCACCACTCCGGAATAGGCTATTCGGGGCCTCGCCTTGCGCAATTTGGCAAGAGCATCATCGCGTATTTTCTCAAGCCAGCCCTCCTCGATCTCCCGGATGTTCATTTCATATAAAAGGTGCGAGCCCCCTTGCAGATCAAGTCCCAGATGCAGGGATTTGTTCGGCAGGGGATCCGGCAGCCCGCGCATGGCCGGGACAAGATTGGGCAAGGTATAGGCAATGCCCGACAGTGACAGTAAAAGAATCAACACTGTTTGCCATCTGGTGAAATGAAGCATGTTTATGCGTATCCCGAAATTCAGTGTATTACCCGACACTCTTCCACGGAAGAGGCCGTTTCAGACAGTATTCTTTTTTCAGATCCGGTCACTTCCTGTCAGCCACCGGTTTCCCCCTTGTACGCACCTCGGAAATCGTCTGGCGAACCACTTTTACACGAACATCACTGGCCAGTTCCACAAGCAATTCGTCATCGCTCGTCACCTTGACGACCTTGCCGATCAGGCCCCCGGCTGTGACCACCGTATCGCCTCTTGTCAGCGCCTCGACCATTTCCTGATGCTGCTTTAACCTTTTCTGCTGCGGCCTGATGATCAGAAAATACATAATGGCAAAGATGGCAATAAAGGGCAGTATCTGCAAGAGGCCTCCCGCAGCACCTCCCCCGGAAGCCTGCGCCCAGGCTGGCGTAATGAACATGGAAAATCCCCGTTCTGTCTTTGATCATAGAGTGCCGACTGGCAAATTGATTTAATGCCACGCCTTTTGTCAGATGTCACGCTTGTATTTTGTCTATTTTGTCTTTAGGGACTAAAAAAGCTTCCAATATAGCCGGAATGTCGTCCCGATGACCAATTCAGCCGATCTGATATCCGTTCTTGAACGAATTGCCGCCGCGCTTGAACAGGCATCCCCTTCTCAAACAAAAGACAGTGATTTCTCAAAAGCTTCCGCCTTTGTCTGGCAACCTGGCGACAGCCATTTTGCACCGGTCCCCGAAATAAACAGTATCGATCCCGATCTGCTGGTAGGCATTGACCGGCAAAAGGCGACACTTCTCGCCAACACATTACAGTTTGCCAAAGGATATGCGGCCAACAATGCCCTGCTCTGGGGAACGCGCGGCATGGGGAAAAGCTCACTGATCAAGGCCGTTCATGCGCAGCTTTCAAGTAAACACCCCGCGCTCAAACTCGTTGAAATCCACCGCGAGGATATCAAATCCCTGCCGGATTGCCTGAAAATCATCAGGGAATCCCCCCATCGCTTTGTTCTTTTTTGTGATGATTTGTCATTTGAACCCGATGACAGCAGCTACAAATCCCTGAAAGCAGTCCTCGAAGGCGGGATTGAAGGACGCCCCGACAACACAATCTTTTACGCAACGTCCAACAGGCGACACCTGATGCCACGCGATATGATCGAGAATGAACGGTCAACAGCCATCAATCCGGCTGAAGCTGTCGAGGAAAAAGTATCCCTGTCGGACAGATTCGGTCTGTGGATCGGTTTTCACAACTGTTCACAGAAAGAATATCTCCGGATGGTGCACAACTATGTGCGATATTTCAAACTGGAGGCAGACGAGGAACAACTGAACGGCGAAGCCATTGAATGGGCCGCGACACGAGGCGCGCGTTCGGGACGGGTCGCCTGGCAGTTTATACAGGATCTTGCCGGACGCAACGGCAAACGGCTCGGAAACTGAAGCCCCCGAGCCGTATCGTTACGATAATCCGGGATTTTTTACCAAATCAGGTGCCCGCCATATATTTCAGCGGATTGACCGGTTTCGAACCCTTGCGCAGTTCAAAATGAACCTGGGGCTGCTCAACAGATCCGGTTGCACCGGCGCGCGCTACCACCTGGCCGCGCCTGATTTTATCCCCCCGCCTGACCAGCAATTTGCCATTGTGTGCATAGGCGCTGACCCAGTTATTGGCATGACGAATAAGGACAAGATTGCCATAGTCTTTCAACTCGTTACCGGCATAGGCGACCACACCGGCTTCGGCGGCCCTGACTCGTGTTCCGGCGGGAACAGCCAGATTGATGCCGTCATTGTGGGTTCCATTCTGACGGGTTCCGAATTTTTCGATGATCCGCCCCTGGACCGGCCACCGGAAGGCTGTTTTACCAGCGGTTTTTTTACGGCTTGATCTGACCGCAACTGTTGCATGCTTCTGCGGCGCAACTGCCGATTTCTTCTGCACGGCCCCCAACCTGATCGATTTTGTTTTTACAGAGCGAACTTTCAGGCCTTTTCCATCGGTATTTTTACCAGCGGCAACAGACCTTCGCACAACCTGTTTTTTC
>JALXEI010000331.1 GCA_027069645.1 Hyphomicrobiales bacterium | reverse complement strand
GCCGACAAATCCCCGCAAGACAACATGACAAGCAGCAGGAATGCCCCGACAACCGAAAGAACCGTTTCCCGCAGGGCAGACGCAAGGTCCTTTCCCCTGTTTTGAATATTAAACTGTTTCATTATATTCTGTTGCCATTTGATCGTCTGTTGTCGTTTTTCGTCGGGCCCGGCGGATCGCTATGAAATCACTATGAAGATGATAATAGCAAAACGGACCGGAGAGACAAACCGATAAGATGCAACCAATACGGCCAAACTATGAAAAATAATTGTTTGAAATCTCCGCGCCGCCATGCTGAAACGGGGCATCCATTGATCACAAACAGGAATTTGCGGGCCTCGGGATGAGCGACAACAGCAGTTTATCTGACAATTGGCCGGACCTTGCCGGGCGAATTGAGGGCCATCGCCACATCCTCCCGGTAAGGGTCTATTTCGAGGATACGGATTTTACCGGTGTCGTCTATCACGGCAGCTATCTGCGATGGTGCGAGCGCGGTCGCTCCGACTGGCTGCGCCTGATGGGCGTTTCTCACGAAGAGCTTTACAGGGGCAAGGACGAATCGCCGCCCCTGATGTTCATTGTCCGCCATATGGAAATGACGTTCAAAAGCCCGGCGCGGATTGATGAAGTGCTGGAAGTTGTGACCGAGACGAAAGAATGGCGCGGTGCCAGCATCACCCTCAAACAGGACATCCGCCGTGATGACAAACTGCTGATGCGTGCCCTTGTGCAGGTGGTGCTGATTTCCGACAAGGGCAAGCCGCAACGCCTGCCGAAACATCTGGCCAGAACCTTTGGCTATGAAGATGCTGACAGCCCTGTGATCAAGCGATAGCCCCTTGCTGTTGCATACGCCCTGGTTTGGCCAGAATCAACGCGCTAGATTTGCCATATACAGGGGGCCGGGAAGACCTGTGAGCAAATATTGTGCGGGCGGTTCAGGGGGACGATTTCTCTCCTTGCAGGCGAATCAGCTATAGAAATGCAGACAGGATTGTGCGCGTTCCCCCGAAACGGCAACAGACAGGCACATTGACCTGCAAGGAAAAACCAGCAACAGGATCTTGACTTTATGACAGGTGGCATATTCGGCGTGATGGCCGCAGCGGCGGCAGTTCCCCATTCAGACCTTTCATTCGTAGCCCTGTTTTTGTCGGCCCATATCGTCGTCAAAATCGTTATGACAGGTCTGCTCGCGGCGTCCGTCTGGGGCTGGGCGGTCATTCTTGACAAAACCTTCACCTTCAAGCGCTCGGAGAAAGAGGCCGACGAGTTTGAAAAGGCGTTCTGGTCCGGCCAGCATCTTGATGAACTCTATCAGCAACTGACCCAGCGCAAAAACCGCACTCTTCCCGCCGTTTTCGTTGCCGCCATGCGCGAGTGGAAGCGCTCGGTCGAAGGCGCGAAAAAACTGCCCGGCGGCGTGCTGATGCGCGTGCAAAGGGTCATGGACAATACCATCACCGCTGAAATCGACCGGCTGGAACGGCGGTTGATGTTTCTGGCAACTGTTGGCTCCACCGCACCTTTTGTCGGCCTGTTCGGTACGGTCTGGGGCATCATGTCGAGCTTTCAGTCGATTGCTGCAAGCAACAACACATCCCTTGCCGTTGTCGCGCCAGGCATTGCCGAAGCCCTGTTCGCCACGGCCCTCGGTCTGCTGGCGGCCATTCCGGCGGTGATCTTCTACAACAAGTTTTCCCATCAGGTGTCACGCCATGTGGCCCGTCTGGAGAGCTTTTCCAACGAATTCATGGCCATTTTGTCCCGTCAGGTCGATGTGAGGAGCCAGTAAAATGGGTGCAGAACTCGGAGGGGGGCTGGAACGCGGTCGCAAAAGCCGTCAGCGCAGCCAGCCCATGACACAAATCAACGTCACCCCGTTTGTCGATGTGATGCTGGTACTGCTTATCGTCTTTATGGTCACCGCCCCCCTGATGACGGTTGGCGTCCCGGTTGAATTGCCCAAAACCGAAGCCGGTCAGGTCAAGGGCTCAAAAGAGCCGCTGGTTCTTTCGATCGACAGCAAGGGTGACATATTTTTGCAGGAAACAAGGATTAGCATGGATGCTCTCGTGCCCAAACTGCTGGCGGTCAGCAAGGCCGGGTTCAGGGAACGCATCTATATCAGGGGCGACAGCCATGTGGCGTTTGGCAAAATATCGAAAGTCATGGGGCATTTGTCCGGTGCCGGATATACAAAAATCACCGTCATTACCGACGTACTTGATCAGGGCTAGGTCATAAACTCGTAAACAGGGTCGCCCCTGTTTACGAGTTTATGACCTGGAGCGAAATCAGAAGATTGAGGATCATATTGTGCGCAAGGCCATAACCATATCCGTTCTCTTTCATGTCGCCCTTCTGACCTGGGCTCTGGGCTATTTCGCCAACGGTGACAAGCCGCGTCCCGTGACCAAAGCCCCTGTGCCCGTCGATATCATGACCCCCTCGCAATTCACCAAAGTCAAGGCCGGCAAGAAGACCGCAAAGAAAAAGAAAACCGCCACACCGGCGGTAAAGAAGAAGAAAAAGATCGCCAAAAAGAAGCCGGTGGTCAAAAAACACAAAAAAATCACCCGCGCCAAACCGAAGCCCAGGCCAAAACCTGTCAAAAAGGTCGCAAAAGCCAGGCCGAAACCAAAGCCCGTGCCAAAGCCCAAAAAACCGGTCAGAGCAAAGCCGCACCCCAAACCAAAACCCGTAAAAGTCGCAAAAGCAAAAGCCAAACGCAAACCGGTCAGGCACAAGACGGTAAAGGCCCGCCCGAAGCCGCACCCCAAACCGGTAAAAAGGACCGCTTCACGGCCCAAAAGCGCGTTTGACCCGGAAAATATCGCCGCGCTGCTCAACAAGCTGCCGGAGAAATCGGCGCCCGCACCCAAAAGACCGCTTGCACCGGCACCGCGTCATCAACGCCAGGCGCGTGTGGAGCCGCCTTCCTATGGTCGCCGGAATGGTCGGGATGCCACCATGTCAGCCAACGAGATCGAAGCCTTCAAGGCCCAGATCTCGCAATGCTGGCGTCCCCCCACCGGCGGGCTTGGCTCTCGAGACCTCAATGTCAAGCTGCGCATCCGCTTCAAGCCCGACGGAACGCTGGAAAAGCCGCCGGAACTGGCCAACTATTCCGGCTCGCCCTTTTTCCGGCCAGCCGCGGAAGCGGCGCAAAGGGCCGTATGGCAATGCCAGCCCTATCGCATGCCAAAGGAAAAATACGCCACATGGCGGGATATGATCCTCAATTTTGATCCGCGCGAAATGCTCGGGGGGTAAGCCCGGACCTCCTGAAAACGGGCTGCAAAAACAGGTGCATCGCTGCAATATCGCAATATTGCGAGCAAACTGATGCCGTATTTTGTTACAACATTCATATTCGTAAATGATACCAGAGTGCAAAAAGGTTGACTCACGTTTTGCTTCCCGGACAAGCGATAGCGCCGATCCGGGATCCAGGGGCGGCAAATACGGAATATGTTGAGAAAATGAACCAAAACAAAAGCATATCACTTGTGGCCCTGGGCCCCGGCTCTGCGCTGCGCTTGTCCGGGGAGCGGCGTAGCCTGCCAACCTGAGCAAAATACAAAGGTCAATCAATGACGCAGACGGCTTAATTCGTGACATCGGGGGTGGTCTGTATATATTGTTTGCCAAACAGTACACGTCAGCTATGGAGTATATCCCCGCAAAATGAGAACGGTTGGTTTTATCAGGTATATGCCTCATATGTATAAAGTTGCCAGTCGTGCCCTGAGGCAATGCCGGGAGTGTCTGCTGTTCCGGCTCGCAGCTCCGGGGCTGTTTCTGCTGCTTGCAATCCTCCCGGCCCGTGCTGTTGTGGAGATTGACATCACCCGTGGCACCTTGCGCGCCATGCCCATCGCCATTCCGCAATTTCTCGGCGCCGGCCCCGAAGAAAGGGCCCTTGCTCTGAAAATTTCCAATATTGTCAGCAATGATCTGGCCCGCTCGGGGCTTTTTCGCCCCATCGACCGCGCGGCCCATATCGAAAAAATTGCCTCGATCAATACGGTTCCGCGATTTTCCGACTGGCGACTGATCAAGGCCGAAGCCCTCGCCATTGGCAACATCACGCGCCTGCGGGGCGGACGGATCCGTGCCGAATTCCGCCTCTGGGATGTGTTTTCGGGCCGCCAGCTTGCCGGAGAACAGTTCACCACGGTCGAACGCAACCAGCGACGTATCGGGCATATCATTGCCGATGCTATTTACAAACGCCTGACCGGCGAAAGCGGCTATTTCGACACGCGCATCGTCTTTATTGACGAAACCGGCCCCAAAAGCAGACGCATCAAGCGCCTCGCCCTGATGGATCAGGATGGCTACAATGTCCGCACCCTTTCTTCCGGTCGTGCCCTTGTGCTGACACCGCGGTTCTCTCCGACCCGTCAGGAAATCACCTATATGTCCTATGCCGGGGGCCGGCCGCGGGTTTACCTGCTCAATATTGACACCGGCCAAAAGGAACTGGTGGGTGATTTCCCGGGCATGACCTTTGCCCCGCGATTTTCCCCGGACGGAAACCGGATCATTCTATCGCAACAGGATGGTGACAGCGCCAACATATTCGTCATGGATCTGCGCTCGCGCGCCATCCGGCGCCTGACAAACACCAAAAGCATTGATACCTCTCCCTGTTACTCGCCGGACGGACGCCAAATCGTCTTTGAGTCAGACCGCTCCGGCTCGCAGCAAATCTATGTCATGAATGCCGATGGCTCCCGCCCGCATCGCATCTCGCGACAGGGCGGCCTTTACTCGACACCCGTCTGGTCCCCGCGCGGCGACCTCATCGCTTTCACCAAACAGACCGGCGGACGCTTTTTGATCGGCGTCATGCGTCCCGATGGCTCCGGGGAACGTATTTTGACCGAGGGCTTCCACAATGAAGGCCCCACCTGGTCCCCCAATGGCCGCGTCCTGATGTTTTTTCGCGAAAGCCGTGGTAAAAACGGCGGGCCAAAACTCTTTTCTGTCGATCTGACCGGGTACCACGAGCAGCTTGTCCCCACACCTTCCTTTGCCTCGGATCCGGCCTGGTCGCCACTGATCCGGTAGGCTTTGAACGCGCAAACAGTATCATGCGAGTTCCCGGAGCGTGACCATTTTGCATCAGATTGTGCCGAAATGAGGCAAAATCTGGTCAAAAACCCGGGATTTCCTTGCCGAAAATGGCAAACAGGGGTATGTAATGGTTCAGGCGAATATAAAATGATTCGTTTGGAACGAACTCTTGGGAAAAAACGTGGAGAATTAATTCAATGAAAAAAGCTATCATCATTGCTGCTATCATTTCTACAGCTGCTGCTCTTGGTGCATGTCGTCAGCGTCATGAGCCCCTTAAAGGTATCGGCCAGTATGTTCCACCTGCAGCCGAGCAGGTTAAATAACATTTTTTCAACAGAGCGTAACGCCTGTTGAAACTGTTATCGAGAAAACCACGTTGCCCGCTAGGGGGACGTGGTTTTTTTGTGTGCGAATCTCCCACTCTTTGCAAGGAATATCAAAGCATCACACAAGAGCCGTTCTTTGGCCTATAAATTGTCACGAATGACCGGCAGAAGGAAGGATAACAGTATCCGGACTGGGGTAGAGTATCGAACCTGAACAGATGTTTCCGGCAGGTTTTTACAATTATTGCGTTTACCCGACAGAAAATGATCGCACATCCCCGCCGCAGAACGGGATCGTGCTGGAGAGAAGATATGATCACGAAAGACAAATCCGGACTCGCAAAAAGCACCACACATATTGCAATCGTCCTGATCTCGGTGAGCCTTCTTGCCGCCTGTTCGACAAAGAAAAAGGGAGCCGGCTACGACCTCGCTGCCAACGGAGACAATGCCAGCGCCGTGGGCTATCGTGGAGGTCCTGTGACGCCGGGAACCGAACGCGATTTCACCGTCAATATCGGTGACAAGGTCTATTTCAAGACTGACAGCGCGCGTCTTACACCCGATGCCGAACAAACCCTGCGCAAACAGGCGCAATGGCTCAAACGCTATCCCGATCATACAATAACCATCGAAGGTCATTCCGACGAACGCGGCACCCGGGAATATAATCTCGGACTGGGAGCAAAACGCGCCCAGGCGGTCAGGAATTTCCTTGCCCGCCTGGGCGTCAACAGCGCCAGATTACGCACATTGTCCTATGGCAAGGAGCGCCCCGTTGCCACATGCGATGATATTTCCTGCTGGTCACAGAACCGCCGCAGCGTCACTGTACTCAACAACAGACATGGCTGATGAGGTCCTGTTAAACCCGATGCAGCCCTGCCCTTTCCGGGGAAACTATTGGGTGACAACCACTTTTGTACCCCACAATCCATATTTGCCAACCAGTCTGTAAAATTTGGCCGCATTGCCAACGCTGAGACGGATACAGCCATGAGAACGAGGGCGCCCCATCGGCCCGCTTGAACCATGAATGGCAATACCGCTTGAGGCCAGTACAACCGCATATGGCAGAACCATATTCCATCTTTTGACATATTTGCTGCGGTAGGTGGTAATGGGAGTGAAACGGCCGGTCGGTGTGCGCCAGCCCCGTTTTCCCGAAGCAATGGCCCAGCTGTATTTCTTTTTACCGTTCACATAAACATGCATTCTCTGGCTGGACAGATCAACTTTAGCCACCAGCCCGGCCGCGCTCGCAGGAGCCTGCCAGCCCCCGAAAGCAAACGCCAGTACAAGAAAACCATATAAAACCGGTCCACGCAATTTGCAAACAGACATACCAGTTCCCCTTTTACTCTATACTCAACAATACTGGTCAAATTATAGCCATATTTCACGCCGTTTTCCAGCAACATCGGCCTGAATGGTCAACAGAAGTTCAAAATCCGGCGGGTGTTGCTCACACGTACGCGGCGAAAAGAACAATTTGGAAAGAGGCAATACCAAAACGCACAAAGCCTGACTCGCCTTTCCCGTTCTGCCTCGATGTTTCGCTTCCCGGACAAGCGCCAGCGCAGATACGGGATCCAGGGGCAACAAAAAGGAAGTACGTTGAGAAAACGAACAAAAACAAAAGCATATCACTCGCGACTCTGGACCCCGGCGCGGCGCTATCGCTTGTCCGGGGAGCGGGATGGTTTGCGAATCCGAGAAAAATACAAAAGTCGATCTTTTTGCGACCTGGTATAACAGGCGACGAGAAGTATTTTACGACATCTGTGCTTGTGGCACCCGATAGCGGGGCGAGGCGGTACAAGTCTCCGGCCTATTCTTCAAACAGACCAAACTGCCCCTTGCTGCCGGCGGGCGGGGTCAGGCCCATATGCGTAAAGGCCTGCGCGGTCAGCACCCGTCCGCGCGGTGTGCGGGAGACAAAACCCTGCTGGATCAGATAGGGTTCGATGATTTCTTCCAGCGCATCGCGCGGCTCGCTGAGCGCTGCGGCAATGGTTTCGATCCCCACCGGCCCGCCGCCATAGTTTTTCGCAATACAGGTGAGATAGCGGTGGTCAAGGGCATCAAGGCCCCGTGCATCAACCTCAAGCTTCGAGAGCGCCCGGTCAGCCACCACCCTGTCAATTTTTCCGGCCTTCTCGACCAGTGCAAAATCGCGCACCCGGCGCAGCAACCGCCCGGCAATACGCGGCGTTCCGCGGGCCCGGCGAGCAATCTCCAGCGCGCCGTCCTTCGTCATTTCAACGCCCAGCATGCGGGCACCGCGCGCGACAATAAACTCCAGTTCGTGTTCTTCATAAAAATTGAGCCGGACAGGGATACCGAAACGGTCGCGCAAGGGTGTGGTCAGCAAACCGGCCCTTGTGGTGGCACCCACAAGGGTAAATTTGGCCAGATCGATGCGCACGGAACGGGCCGCCGGTCCCTCGCCGATAATCAGATCCAGTTCATAATCCTCCATCGCCGGATAGAGCACCTCCTCAACCGCCGGATTGAGACGATGGATCTCGTCGATGAACAGCACATCGCGATCTTCCAGATTGGTCAAAAGCGCCGCCAGATCACCGGCCTTTTGAATGACCGGCCCCGATGTAGCGCGAAAATTCACCCCCAGTTCGCGCGCCATAATCTGCGACAGGGTGGTCTTGCCCAGACCGGGCGGTCCGTGAAACAGCACATGGTCAAGGGCGTCCTTGCGCTGGCGGGCGCTTTCAATAAACACCCGCAGATTGGCCCGGGCCAGTTCCTGCCCGACAAAATCATCCAGCGTTTGCGGCCGCAGCGAGGCTTCGAACTCATCCTCGTCCCGCCGTGCCCCGTCCAGCAATTTCCGGTCTCTTTCATCACTCACGGCCACTCACCCTTTTTCGCCTTTTGTTCTCTCATATACCATGCCGGGGAAAAGTTAAAGAGACGTTGTTGCACCGCCGCTCCCGGATAGCCGGGTTAATAATTATCTGTTATTCAGGATATGCCCTCGTTCCCGTTATAATTGCAGAGCTTTCGTTGCGCTGCTCAAAAGCCATAAAAAATCATATCGAGCGCATTGGTGATTTCCGTCGTATATTCCCGCAGGCTGGCAACAGGTGTTTTCAATATGGAGACCGGTACCGCCGCCAGGGATTGTGTGAGCAGCACATGGTTTTTACCCTTCACCCTGAAAGCCGGATTGAGACGACGGGCATGACGGACTACCTCTTCTCCCGGCAGGAGAGGGGCGACGATGCGGGAATCAAGCGTCTCGAGAAAATCCGCTTGCAGATCGAGCAGATAGCCTCTTCCCTCCGTATTGGGAAAAACATCAAATCTGGCCATCAAAAACGCCTGTAGCGGGCGAGTGGCAGACCGTTTTGTGCAATATAGTCATTGTACCACTCTATCGCTTCTCTGTTCTCTTCTCGCCATTGCGCCTCTTTTTGTCTTATGACCTCCTGCCTTGCATCCTCACTCGCCAGACTGTCGATCAATCGCCGCGCCACCCTGTCCTGCTGCTCGGGCAGGGCTTTTCTGGCTAATTCAATGGCTTTTTCAAGCAGTTCGGTCATGACATGTCTCCGGTCAACAGTTTGCAGAAACAATATGCAGCACTTCCCCCTGTTTGACAATCTTCTGATGACTTTTGCTGAAAAGACCATGACGGCTTTCTGGCGTTTCGGGTATATATTCATGAAAACCCGGTACGAAAAGAATTATATGGAACACCCCGAACGCTCGCGATAGTCGTCCCCCATTGTCAGCTTGAAATTTCCGGTATGGGGGACAAGGCAACGTTCCGAAAGGGGTTACAAACCCCTTCCGGCGTGGGTATCAACAAATACTACTCTCTTTCAAGTCTTTGGAGGAGAGCAGCCCAGTTACTTCCACAAAAACGGCAATTGTTCGCAGCGCTCTTCAAATCGCCCATTACTGGCTCTCCCGGCACTACCTCATTTTCTCCACGAGAATAGTCAAAAAGCATACTGGCACGCGCATATACTTCTAATGCGTCAGAAATCAGAGTATAGTACCAATGCTCACCAACATCGTTCTCTTTTTTTAGGCCATTTAATCGACTGTGTTGAATCTGAAGCTGTTTGATAAACTCTCTCAATCTCGTTTGGATAGCAGAATCTCCGAATTGCAAACACTCCTTTATTGTAGCCATAGCTGCATCTGGAATCTTTGGAACCGCCAAGTCTGGAGGTATAAATATTCTCTCTCCATTTTCCAGATTCTGAGGTAGAGTGTCTGTGTACAATTTTTGAAGTTGAGTACAGCAATCTCGAGCGTAAGAAGAAAGTGCACTGAGTGCATGAGGCATCATAGCTCGAGCCGCCAACATTTGACGGGCTATCCTGTCATCTTCCACCTCTTGAGCATGACGGATTTGATGTCTAACAGCAATCAAGGCGAATGCAGCACCAATGAGAGCCAAAATACCTGCAATCAAACTTTGGTATTCCTTAATTGCATTAGCCTGCATAAATACAAATACAACGAATGGGAAAATGACACCGATCAAAACACCAAATAGGACATCCATGTTTAAAAGATCACTAATCTGAGATTTTTTATTCATAACATCCCCCCAAAGGGAACGGATTTGCTTGTCCAGTCCATCATCCTGAGAAACATCCCCTACCCCACAGCAAGCGCCTGCAAGTCGGTCAGTTCCTTCACGCCTTTTTTGGCCAGCACCATCATATTGGCGAAATCGTCTTCGCTGAAAGGTTCCGCTTCGGCGGTGCCCTGGATTTCGACAATGCCCCCCTTGCCGGTCATGACAAAATTGGTGTCGGCTTCGGCGTTGCTGTCTTCGGGATAGTCAAGATCGAGCACCGGTTCGCCTTTATAAATGCCGCAGGAGACCGCCGCCACCTGGTCGCGGAGCACATCTGACAGCGGTTTGTCGCCAAACATTTCGCGCGCGTGCATCCAGTTGAGGGCATCATGCAGGGCCACCCAGGCGCCGGTAATGGAGGCGCAGCGGGTGCCGCCATCGGCCTGCAACACATCGCAATCAACCATGATCATGCGCTCGCCCAAAGCCTTCATATCAACGACAGCACGTAGCGAACGGCCCACAAGGCGGGTGATTTCCTGGGTACGCCCGCCGACCTTGCCCATTGTGCTTTCACGCCTCATGCGATCAGAGGTGGACCGCGGCAGCATGGAATATTCCGCCGAAACCCAGCCCTTGCCGCGTCCCTTCAGCCACGGCGGCACGCGCTCCTCGACGCTCGCCATGCACAAAACATGTGTATTGCCGCATTTGACAAGGCAGGAGCCTTCCGCATGCATGGAAACGCCGCGCTCAAAGCTTACCGGGCGCATTTCATCATTCTGGCGTTTGCTGGGTCTGTTCAAGATTGAAATCCTTGTATGTTTGAATATGTTGATCTGGCGGCAACATAAGCGCGCGAGGCCCGGGGAGTCCATTTATTTGACGCATTTTTGCCCCATCTGATATGTTGCAAACAGGAAAAACGGTGAGGCCCCCTATCAAACCGCTTGAAGATATAGACGAAAGATCACGGGAAATATTCCGTCAGGTCGTGGAAGCCTACCTGGAAACGGGTGAGCCTGTCGGCTCGCGCCTTGTTTCAAAGGCGCTGCCCATGAAAC
>JALXEI010000330.1 GCA_027069645.1 Hyphomicrobiales bacterium | reverse complement strand
ATATAATATTGTCGGGGGGCGGTCACTCTTGCAAGCTTTTTGTGAGATGCGCGCCAGAATGAAGCGGCCCTTCCCCGGGAGAACAAGAGACAGGAAAGGCGAGGCTGCCTGGGCCGTAAACTCCTAAGAAGGGTCGAAATAGCCCGGTTTCCGGCACTTGCGAGGCATATTTGCGCCGCAAACAGGCGATAGCCTGGCATGGCTCCGTGTCGCCTGTCGGGCAGTGCGGAGCAGGCAACACAATCACGGGAGCGGACACAATGTCGCGTGAAATGACACCCCGGGACAATACCGGTATGGAAAGGCTGGCAGGAAACATTCGGCAACAGCCCCTGCATGGTGAAATTCTGCCGGCGGAGCCATCCCGGCCAACACGCATCAGGGTCAAAAAATACGGGTTTCTGGGGGCCTTTCTGCGTCCGATCGGGATCGCTATCGCGCTGCTTTTACTGGGCTGGGGAAGCCTGTCGATTGGTTCAAACTGGATGCGCGGCTATCAGCGCCACCTGGAATATGCCAAAGCAACGCACAGGGATGACAGCTATCTGACCGTTCTTCTGGGCATGGCCGGTCCCGCCCTTTCCACCGGGCAGACCAAAATGGTTTATCGTGACATCAATGGCAAACTGCACAGGGTGGTGGCCGCGACCAGCGCGGTGGACCGCTTTGTCAATCAGTCACTGCTGACCCTGGATCATCAGCGCGATCAGGTCAGGGACGATGTCAAACAGCAGATTGATGTTATTTTTCGCGAGGCTTTTGCGGATCGGGATCAGGCCATCAACGACTATGCCGACTGGTTTTTCGAGTGGAAGCGCTCCTATGTAATCCTCAAGGAAGCGATAAAATCAACAGTCACAAGGGCGGTCAAACTCGGCGAATATGAAAGTTTGAAAGACGCAGTGGCGCGCGATGTCCAGGACTATTTCATGAAAAACTATAATGAAAGGGTGCTGAAACCGGAAAGTCGCGACCGCGTGATCGCCATGAAACTGGAAGCGGTGGTGCGCCGCGCTCACCGGCGCTACAAACGGATCATTGTGCAACACGGCGAGAAGTTGCAAAACTTTCTGGCAAACAATACGCGGGTTCTGGAAGATCTGCCAGCGGGAAAAAAGGCCACCCGTCTTGTTCTTGACTGGGATGCGCAAAAATGGAAATCACCCCGCTACATGGTTGAGGACCGGGCCTTTGACGGCGTTGTCGGCATGGGCAGCATTGCGGCCGGGGGTACATTTGGCGCCCTCGCTCTTGGCCCCCTCATAAGCCGGACGGCTGCGGCCTCGTTCGGGGCGTTGTCGCGCGGGGTTGTGACCAGCATGGGCAGCCGCATCGCATTGACAGAGGGGGGCGCGGCTGCGGGGACTGCTGTGGCACCGGGTATCGGCACCGCCATTGGCACTGCGGCCGGGCTGGCGCTTGGTGCTGCTGCTGACTATGTGATGAATCTGCGCCGTGAAAAGAGAGGCCGCAAGGCTTTTATCCGCTCGAACAACGAGGCGCTGGATCTTGGTATCGGGCAGTGGAAGGACAGGCTGAACAGCAATGTCAACAGGGCCGTCGATCGCTGGTTCGATGATGCGCGTGCCGGTGTTATTCGTCTGCGCAAGGGAGGCGGCGGGATTTCCGGGCAGTCCACCCCGATGTTGTAGGTCATATTCCCAAAAGAGTTACGGCAGGGTTTTCGTGGTCATTGCAATGCGCCCTGGTATAATCACCGCAGTTTCAGGTGATTCGCAATCGTCCCGGTATTTTGTCGATCCGGGCGTCAAGGGGGAGCTATATGAGCGATATTTCTCAAATGAACGATCTTGATCTGGCGGCGCTGGTGGCCAGTAAAATCTGTCACGATGCGCTGGGGCCTATGACTGCTATCGGTTTCGGTATGGATGTGCTGGATGAAGACGACGATGACGAGGATCAACTGGACAATGCCATGATGATGATCCGTAAAGGTGTTCGGGCCATCACCGCAAAGGTACAGTTTGCACGGCTGGCTTTCGGGGCTGCGGGGTCGTCAGGACTTGAGATTGACATGCAGGAAGTCCGGACGGTGGCCGGCAACTATGTCGAAGGGGATGGCAAGCACAGGATTGAATGGCATTCAGACCTCGCATCCTTGCCAAAGAACCATGTAAAACTGCTGCTTAACCTCATCGCCATTGCCGTTGGCGCCATTCCGGCCGGTGGTTCGCTTGATATCCGTGTCAGCGGTGAAAAGGAACGTCCGGCAATGGTGATCAGGGCTGTCGGGCCAAGGGCGCGGATCGCCGACGGCCTTGTGGATCTTGTTCGTTGTTCACCGCAGCAGGAAGTGGATGCACGCTCTGTTCAGCCCTATTTCGCCGGACGGGTCGCCAGAGCCCTGGAGGCCGAAATTGTCCTTGAAATGCAGGGCGAGGATGCCGTGCTGGAGGCGCGCTTCTCATGAACCGGGACGTGTAGAATAAAAACATGCAATCACAGGTAATTGTGGTTAACAAAATTTAGCCAATCTTAACACTCTTTTCCCATTATGACACACGACGAGAAAGCCTGACAGGTGCCGGTGGCCGGTCGGGGTTAGCCAATCATAACAGGGAAAAGAGGCGAGATGGACGATCTGCTTCAGGAGTTTCTGACTGAAACCGTGGAAAGCCTCGACGTTGTCGATGTCGAGCTTGTTAAATTCGAGCAAGACCCCAACAATGAAGAAATCCTGGCAAATATCTTTCGCCTCGTTCATACCATAAAGGGAACGTGCGGATTTCTCGGCCTGCCGCGACTTGGCGCTCTGGCCCATGCTGCCGAAACCCTGATGGGAAAATATCGCGATGGCGCACCGGTGACCGGCGAGGGCGTATCGCTGATTTTGCAAACCATTGACCGGCTCAAGGAAATACTTGAGGAACTGGAAGAGGCGCAGACCGAGCCTGAAGGATCGGATGACGACCTTATTTCCCTGCTTGACGCCATGTCGCTGGGCGAGGATGCAGCCGCTGCCCCCGCTGCGGAACCGGCAGCGGAACAGGTGTCCGGGAGTGCAACCGGGCCGGAACATGTCAGTGCACCAGGCGAAATGGCTCATGTCGATGAGCCGGACAATGTGATCGAGCGGGAGTTAAAGCCGGGCGAGGTTTCTCTTGAAGAACTGGAGCGTGCTTTCAATGAAGCCCCGGGACCTGATGACCTTGCGGCGCCCGAAGCGCCGGACTCATCTGATACGGATCTGACTGCGGCCAATGATTCGGAAAAAACACCGGAAGACAGTGTAGAGACACAGCCGGAAAAGGCAACACCCGAAGCACCGGCCACACCGGTTGCAGCAAATGATACACACCGCCGGACAAAGGAAGATCGCCGGTAGAAGGAACGT
>JALXEI010000329.1 GCA_027069645.1 Hyphomicrobiales bacterium | reverse complement strand
ACCAATCCAGTATTTCCAGCCTTTCCAGTGCGCCTTGAGAAAACCATCTGAAAAATTCTCTGACAAATCGCCAATGATCACCGTTTTGGAGACCTTGTGATAAAAGACAAGCTCCTCAAAAAACGGGGAGCCTTGCATGAGAAACAGTTCAATCTGCCCTTGCCAGTCCGGCGGCACTCTTTCTGCCAAAGCCGGTTCAAAGGGCAAATCAGGACGTTTTTTTAGAGTGGATGCCGGCCCCCACAGCTTTGCTTCAGGCCAGGCCTTGTGCCAGTCGCCCAGAAACAGATGATGCAGCTTGTTGGGGCTGACGAGATGGGCCACCCGCCCCAGATCGTCCACTTCCTTCTTTAACACTTCATCAAGCGCAATGGGCGACCAGATCCACAAATCACCATCGGGCAGGCACACCACCAACATGCGGGTGGGATAGGGAAAACCATAAAAATCAACAATCGGCCCCTCCGCCAGCCACAATTGCTCGCCAATGCTTTCAAGACGATTTGTTTTTGTCATAATGCGGTTCCCTCTAATCGTCTTCCTCACTTGAATTGATGGGTATAAAAAGCCGATTGCAGCAGGTCGACCTCGCCGAGCGAGCAGCTTGATTATTCAGTTGGAACCAAAAGCCAGCCTTTGGAAACCACTTTCTTCTCGTTCCCAAGCTCTGCTTGGGTACCAGAAAACAAGTCATGGATGGACGGGGTTTGCAACCCCATTCACATTGTTCATGCCAATGGCACGGCTAGCATGAATGTTTCAGACGGCATTGCAAATCCCGTCTGTTACCGGGACTTATCCCCTGGAGCATATTGGGCAAAGACCTCGGCTCCGGTCATTTTATTGGTGTCATTGGCAATTTCATAGAAGTCCGGTTGCTCATCAACGAATATCTGATTGGTCAGTTGCAGATCATTCTGGTCATCAAGCAAACCGACAGACAGCATGATTTCACCACTTTCCACCATGCGATAGAACAGGTTCGTGCCGCAATTCCTGCAAAAGGCCCGCTCGCCCCAGTCCGAAGAGCGATAGGCGGTGATGTTTTCCTCACCCGCGATCTCGATATCCTTGCCGACATGCACGACCATCATCGGGCCGGATGTCCAGCGCCGACACATCTCGCAATGACACATCCCCACCTCGTGGTGATCAGACGTAACCTCAATTTTCACCGATCCGCACAAACATTTTCCTGTTCCTGACATAATATACCTCATTAAATGAAAACCAATCGCCTGCGCTACAGACAGCAAGGGAAGATCCACTGCACCTTATATAATCGTTACAGGGGGGAAATGTCGACAGCAGGATCTTTTAATATATGCTGGGCCGATTTAATCACACCCGGACTTACCTCACTCCCTGCACGACGCCCGAAGATCGGCATCTCTTTTTCAAACAAAAAAGGGCACCGGAAAACCAGTGCCCTTTAAATTGTCTTATCCGATCAGCAGGGACAAGCCCCGCTGTTCCTACTTGTAGACTTTTTCCACCAGATCGATATGGGGACGCTTGATCATTTCCCATTCGCCGGTCTTTGGATCGACTTTGGAGTTGGCGAAGCATTTCCAGTTTTCTTCGTCAAGGTCAAGGAAGTCGGAGCGATAGTAGAAACCGGGATAGCGGCTTTCTTCGCGGAACAGGATGTGACGCAAATGCGCTTCACCGGTCCACAGACGATGATAGTTTTCCCAGGCACGCATCAGCTCATGCAAGTCCTTGGCGCGCATATGCTCACTGTCTTCCTTCAGCATTCCAAGGAACTTCAGACCTTCTTCCAGCATGACGCCATTGGTCTGGTAGTAGGTGGCAACACCGGCCACATACTCGTCCATGATTTTCTGAAGACGCATCTGGAACATGCGCGGTGTGATATAGTTCGGGTTGATATCTTCCGCCGTTGTTTTGTCCTTGTGCTCCAGATAGGTACGGACAGGCTTGTAGATTTCTTCCGCAAACTGCTTGGCATCGCCGTCGAATTCAGGCGTGAAATCACTGTGATCCTGAACGAATTTGACCATGGCCTTGCCGGCAATACGCCCTTCGGCATGAGAACCGGAAGAGAATTTATGACCGGAAGCGCCGACACCATCACCCGCGGTGAACAGACCGTTCACAGTGGTCATGCGGTTATAGCCCCACTGCCATTCTTCAGGGGCAATGTCCTCGGGACCCGACACCCAGATGCCGCAACAACCGGAATGAGAACCCAGCAGATAGGGCTCTGTTGGAATAAGCTCAGACTTGTTCTGCTCGGGACGAATGTTCAAACCGGCCCAAACGCCAGCCTGACCGATGCACATGTCGAGGAAATCTTCCCAGGCTTCGGCAATCAGATGCTTGTATTCGGCAGGATCCATTTTCTCGGACAGGGCTGCCAGAGCGGTTGGCGTATCCATATAGATAGGCCCTTTACCGTCTTTCATTTCCTTGAGCATCGCGTGGTTACGAAGACAGGATGGCACCACGACAGCCTTGTCGTAAGGCCCGTACTGTTCGAGCATGTCAGCATTTTTGGTCAGATAGTCTTCACCAAAGCCGTTGGTGGCTTTTGATTTGAAGAGCAGGAACCAGGCGCCCACAGGGCCATAACCGTCCTTGAAACGGGTGGGAACAAAGCGGTTTTCCATCATGGTCAGCTCGGCACCAACCTGAGCGGCCATGGCATAGGTGGAACCGGCATTCCAGACCGGATACCACACACGGCCCATGCCTTCGCCGGTTGTACGTGGACGGAAGACGTTCACGGCACCGCCACAGACATTGAGGATGGCCTTGGCCTTGAAGACATAGATTTTGTCTTCGCGGTTGGAGAAGCCAACAGCACCGGCAATCTGGTTGTCCTTGTTCTTGTCGAGCAGATATTTCACGATGAAAACGCGCTCATAGATGTTTTCCATGCCCAGCGCTTTTTTCGCGGCTTCGGCGACGATCATCTTGTAGCTTTCACCATTGATCATGATCTGCCAGCCACCGGAGTGAACAGGCTTGCCGCCATCGGCCAGGGACTTGCCGCCCTTGGACTGCCATGAAGCACCGTCAACACGCGAACCGTCATCGAGTTCTTTCCAGACGGGCAGGCCCCATTCTTCAAACAGGTGAACAGAATCGTTCACATGACGACCCACATCATAAACCAGGTCATCACGAGTGATGCCCATCAGGTCAGCGGCCACATACTGGCAATATTGTTCAGGTGTCTTGCCATCAAGATAGGTATTGATCGCAGAAAGGCCCATCGCCACCGCGCCGGAACGATCCATTGCCGCCTTGTCGACAAGAGTGATCTTGACATCATCGCCGGCCCAGCGTTTGGCTTCGTAAGCCGCGCCACAGGCAGCCATGCCGCCGCCAACGATCAGAATATCTG
>JALXEI010000328.1 GCA_027069645.1 Hyphomicrobiales bacterium | reverse complement strand
CGACCCTTATCATCGGCAATCCCTGTTCTATGGCGCGTATGCGCGCCTGGACAAAGTGCTGATAGGGGCCGGTGGAAACACCATACCAGCCATCATTTGTGAGATTGACCAGCCATGCCGGTCGCGGCCCCTTCTCGACCACCTGTTCCGCGAAGATCACTTCATAGCAGATCAGCGGTGCAAGGGGCGGGGTGCCCGGCAGTTTGATCAGACGCGGTCGGCGTCCGGTTTCAAACTGACCGCGGATCTGTACGAATTTATGCAGGCCAATAGCATTTAACAGCGGTTGAAAGGGCAGATATTCGCCAAACGG
Source organism: Hyphomicrobiales bacterium (assembly GCA_027069645.1). Lineage (GTDB taxonomy): Bacteria > Pseudomonadota > Alphaproteobacteria > Rhizobiales > JAKIUO01 > JAKIUO01. Next base: position 3,068 of record JALXEI010000328.1, on the reverse strand, counting down.
GACGAGATGTTTCTTGTCGTAGGTGCGAATGATGTTCGCTTTTCCATCAAGGACGTAGGTGCTGTTGTAGATGAGCCGCCGGGCGCGCCGGTCAGCGGTCGTCGGTTGATCTTCATAGCGGTTGGCGCCGGTGATCAGCATGACATGGTCGGGAAGCCGTTCGTCAATACCTCGCAGGGCCTGTGCCGAACGGGCCATGAAGAAGGGCAGGGCCGATTCCGGCCAGATCAGATGGGTGACCTGTTTGAGCCCTTCGGGGCGGCTTGCGGTTTTCAGCCCTGACAGCCTCAGCATGGTGCGATAGATCGGCGCTGCATTGCCCGGGCGCCATTTGTCCTCTTGCCTGATATTGGGCTGAACCAGGCGCAAACGAATATTGCCGACATTTTCCGGCGGGGCACTCGCCAGTCTCAGATGGCCCCAAAGCGAAGCGGCCGACAGCAGGACAAGGGAAATGAAAACCGGGCGCAGGGCTGCGAGGCCCTTTCGACCGGCAGTCCTTTCATCGGCAACAAGCGCCGGAAGGGCAAAGATCAGGATGCAAAAAAACGTCAGGGTATAGGGACCGGCAAGCGAGGAAAGCTGGGAGAGCCCGGCTTCTCCGGCAAAAACATGGCCCGGAAGGTTCCAGGGGAAACCGGTGAGAATATGACCGCGCAGCCATTCGCCGAGCGCAAAAACGAGCGCGAGGACGATAATCCGTGAGGCGCCCGGACGCCAGAAAATGGCGGCCAGAGCAATGGCAAGGGCATAAAACAGCGCCAGTCCTGCGGGCATCAGGGTCATGGCGACCGGCATCAGGAGAATATAGATCCCCGCTTCGACCAGAAAGGCCTTGCCGATCCAGTAAAGACCGAACAGAAAATAACCAAAGCCAAAGGCCCAGCCGAGACCGGCGGCGGATTTCAGCAGGGGCTTGCGCGACAGGGGGGCTGAATGCTGCGAAACAATGCCGTCAATGAGCAGGACGAGCACAGGCAGGGTGATGAACAGAACGGGCCACAGATGAAAGGGGGCGAGGGCGAGAACGCTGGCCGCTCCGGCCGAAAAAGCGAGGGCCAGACGTCTGAAACCGCGCATCTCGAATATATGCCCGCTCAAACTACTCTCCGGCATCAACGATTTTCGGACGTACCGGTCTGGGCCGGGCCGGGCCATCATCGGGGACGTGTACACGCAAGCGTTTGATGCGCCGCGCATCGGCATCAAGCACCTCGAATTCCACGCCGCCGGGATGGGTGACGATTTCGCCGCGTACAGGTACCCGTTTGGCAAGGGCAAAAACGAGGCCGCCCAGCGTGTCGAATTCGTCTTCATCAACTTCGGAAACGAGGTCATAGCCAAGATGCAGTTCGAGTTCTTCTATGGGCGTTCTGGCCCGCGCGAGCAGTCCGCGGGTCGGGTGTTCAACCAGCGAAGCGCCCTCGTCAACATCATGTTCGTCCTCGATTTCCCCTACGACCTCCTCGACCAGGTCCTCAATGGAAACAAGACCGTCTGTGCCGCCATATTCATCCACGACAAGCGCCAGATGGGTCCGGGTCGATTGCATGCGCAACAGCAGGTCCAGCACCGGCATGCCTGGCGGGACATAGAGCATGGAACGGCGGATTTTGATCGAGGCGATCGTGCATTCAAGGTCGATGTCTGCGAGCCGGGCGGGCGGTTGCGGGCTTTCCACCAGTCTTAGTCCGGGTCTGTTGCCATTCCTTGCGGGAATGGCCTGCCGATTTCCCCGGGATATGTCGTTCGGGGGCTCCGGGGTTGACCGGTTGGCAATCCACAACATCAGATCCTTGATATGCACCATGCCGCGCGGGTCATCAAGGGTCTCGCGAAACAGCGGGATCCGCGAATGGGAAGACGATCTGAACAGGTCGAACAGTTCGCCAAGACTGGCTTGCTCGTCGATGGCGACGATATCGGCGCGCGGCAGCATCACATCATCGACGCGGGTGTTTTCAAAACGTAAAACATTGCGCAGCATGGAGCGTTCCTGGCGCGAGAAATCCGACGATGGCGTGCGTGCATCTTCCTGCAACAAATTGCCAATCATTTGCCTTGTCGAGGGAGAGGGTGACAGGCCCGGCCATTTTCCGATTTTTTTTATCAGGCTTGCGAAAAATCCCGGAGGGTCTTCTTCAGCCGGATCGGAAAGGGGGGTGTCGGTGTCCGGCTTTTTAAAAGTCACCGTTCTGGTCTCGTTCATTGTGTCGTTGAGCCTCGATAAAAATGCTGCGTGCGTCCTTGTAGCACCAAATTACGCCGCGCGCCAGGGGGAGGGGATATTCAGCCTTGCGAGGATGGTTTCCTCCAGCGCTTCCATCTCTTCTGCCTCGCTGTCTGTGAGATGATCGTAACCATAAAGATGCAGCATACCATGAATGACAAGGTGGGCAATATGATGACTTCGATCAAGGCCCTGCTCTGTTGCCTCGCGCTCGATGGTCTCCAGGGCGAGGATAATATCGCCAAGGGGAAGGGGCTCGGAGAGAAGTGGGCCGAAGGCGTCTTCAAAAGGGAAGGACAGAACATTTGTCGGCTTGTCCCGGCCACGGAATTTGCGGTTCAGTTCGGCAATGGTGCGATCATCCGAAAGGTTGATAACGACCTCGCGCGCGCCGCTGTTACCGGCACGGTCGGCCAGACCGGCCACGGTTTCAAATGCGGCACGGGCTGCCTTTTCAACGAGGTCCTGCAAATCGCTGATCCGCCGCCACTGCGTGCTGCCGAAAACAAGTTCGACAATCAGTTCGCCCTGGTCGTTCACAACTATTCGGCTTCTCCGGTTTTGGCATCATGCGCGCGAGACCGGTTCTTCTGCCGGTCGGCCCGGTCATAGGCATCGACAATGCGGGTTACAAGATCGTGGCGTACCACATCCCGGCCGGTAAAACGGATATGACCGATCCCCTCGACATTGCGCAGCAGCCTGTTGGCATCGACAAGCCCGGAGCGGGTACCCGGGGGCAGGTCAACCTGGGAAGGGTCGCCGGTAACAACCATGCGAGAGCCCTCGCCGAGCCGGGTCAGAAACATTTTCATCTGCATGGGCGTGGTATTCTGGG
>JALXEI010000327.1 GCA_027069645.1 Hyphomicrobiales bacterium | reverse complement strand
ATGCACGATTGCCGGACGGGGTAAATACCCCGCCCGGCACCAGGTACAACCGTCAGAAATCATTTGCACCCTTCAAGCCAGACATCGGTCAAAGATGTCGGCTTGCAATCGCCATGAGCAAGTTTGACAATTCTCTGCACACGCGCTTTCAACCTGCTATCAGGTATTGCAAGTTTCAGTTTGCCTGGAGCTATGAGAACGGCGACAAGTGAATAAAACTCTTCGTCAGAGAGTTCATTGACCGTCTTGCCGAAAAACACCTCGCTCGCTTTGTAAAAACCTGTTACCCAGCCACGATTACTTTTCCCCATTTCAGCCGTTTCCAAAAAGAGAGCAATCAGTTGTTTCTTGTTCAGCTCACGGCTTACACCCAGAGCAAACCCGGTTTGTCGAATTTTGCCTATTCCCGGTTTGAAATGATCAAATGCCAGTCGTTTGGAAACAGATTGTGCAAGCGTGGTCAGGCCAGCACCGGGAGTGGAAAAATCAATGCCTGAATGTTGATAAAAGCCAGGATCCTGGACCAGAAGAAGAACACGCAATCTTTCGTTGCCCAGACTGTCCGGACCTCGACCGGATGCAATCAACGCATCCGCCCTTGCACGAAGCTCCTCTCCACGCTGTACCGCATCATAATAACCTTTGGCGCCATATCCAATGAGAGCAATTAATATGAGTATCAAAACAACGCTTGTGATCTTCAATATTTTCGTCATGCTTTCTCCTTGGCTTGAGGAATTTGCAAACCCGTCTGGAACGTTCATGCCCGTGTCCAGCCCCCTCTTCTCTATTAGAAAAAGAGAGAGACGAAAAAGATGGGCTCTTTCTCATTTTTTCTCGTTCCCGGGCTCCGCTTGGGAACGCGTGACAGGACGCTCTGCGTCCTGTATGAGAGGCAAAAATAACCCGCTTTCGGGATGCAGAGCATCCCCGCACGGATTCCCAGGCAGAACCTGGGAAACAGAATTTTTAACGAAGCACTTACAGAGCTCACCCTACTTCACCTCAACCAACTGCCCGTTTTCCAGCCGCAGGATACGGTCCATGCGCTCCGCCAATTCCATATTGTGGGTGGCCATGATGGCGCACAGGCCGGTGTTGCGCACCAGATCAAGCAGTTTTTCAAATACGCGGTCGGCGGTTTCGGGATCAAGATTTCCGGTCGGTTCATCGGCCAGCAGAATTTTGGGATGATTGGCGACGGCGCGCGCAATCGCTACCCTTTGCTGCTCCCCGCCCGACAGTTCCGCCGGGCGATGTTTACCGCGTTCGCCAAGGCCGAGCGATTCCAGCAGCGTCTGTGCCCGCCCCGCGGCTTCCTGTTTTGAGCGGCCGAGGATCAGTTGCGGGATAATGACATTTTCCAGCGCCGAAAATTCCGGCAGCAACTGATGAAACTGATAGACAAAGCCGATCGTGGAGCGCCGCAACAATGTGCGTTCCTGATCTCCCAGTTTCACACAGTTTCGTCCGTCAAGCATCACCCGTCCGTCGTCCGGGCGGTCGAGCAATCCGATAATATGCAAAAGGGAGGACTTGCCCGCGCCCGAAGGCCCGACAAGAGCAATGGCCTCACCCTTGTGAAAACGGGCCCTGGCCTTTTTCAGCACCTCGATGCACCGCTGCCCCTGTTCATAGGTGAGCTCGAGATCATCAAGTTCCATCAATAACGACTTTTCGGCCATAAAGCTTGCTCGCTCTCGCTCGTTTCATCCTGTCGGAAGGCCGGAACGGCAAACAGATGCAGCCCTCGTCCTTTATTCATAACGCAGGGCCTCGACCGGATCCATTTTCGCTGCCCGCCAGGCTGGATATAGCGTTGCCAGCATGGACAGGGCAAGCGCCATAACGACAACCTGCACGACTTCCCGCCAGTCCATTTCGGCAGGCATTTCGGTCAGGTAGTAGAGTTCGGACGAAAACATATCGACGCCGATCAGCCAGCCGACAAATTGCCGGATCGCCTCGATATTGCTGACAAACAGCACCCCGAGCAGCAACCCGGCCAGCGTCCCGACAATGCCGATACTGGCACCGGTAACAAAAAAGATCCGCATAATGGATCCCCTTGTCGCCCCCATTGTACGCAACACGGCAATATCGCGCGACTTGTCCTTGACCAGCATGATCAGCCCGGAAATGATGTTGAGAGCCGCCACCAGCACAATCAGCGACAGAATGATGAACATCATCGAACGTTCCACTTCAAGCGCCGTAAAAAAGCCCTTGTTGCGGTCGCGCCAGTCGGAGAAACTGTGGTTTGGGCCGATCTCCTTTTGCAGTTGCGGAATAACCTCGCCCACCCGGTCGGCATTATTGATGACGATTTCAACCGCATCCACGGCGTTACGCCGGTTGAAAAATTTTTGCGCTTCGGCCAGAGGCATGAAAACGATCGAGCTGTCATATTCCGACATGCCGATTTCAAAAATGGCCGTGACCTGATAGCGCTTGATCCGCGGGGCTGTTCCAAAAGGCGTGGAGGCGCCGCGCGGTGAAACCAGCGTTACATAATCCCCGACATAGATATTCAGGTTGCGGGACATGCGCGAGCCAATGGCAATTTTGGGCACCTTGCCATCAAAGCCGACCAGCGATCCCTGAATGATCTTTTTGGCTTTGGCCCCGGCGGGAAGCGGACCGGTGGCCTCCTGAAGGGCATGAAGATTAAGGACATCCTTTTCTCTGATGCCGCGCACCAGAGCCGCAACAGAGCGTGCCGGTGTTGAAATCATCGCCTGCCCCTCGACCAGAGGAATGGCCGATTTGACCTCGCCGATTTTACCCGCTGCGTCGGCAACCCCTTTATAATCGGTGAAAGGACCGGCAAGGTTGTTGACAATGATGTGACCGTTTAGCCCGAGGATTTTGTCGAGCAATTCCGCCCGAAAGCCGTTCATGACCGACATGACGATAATCAGCGTCGCTACCCCGAGCATGATCCCCAGAAAGGAAAAACCGGCAATCACCGAAATGAACCCTTCCTTGCGTCGCGCTCGCAAATAGCGACCGGACAGCATCCATTCATGCAGCGCAAAGGCCCGCGGGCCACGTGCCGGGATCCTGAAATCATCCTCTGTTCTGTCTGCTACCAAAGTCATGTTTTCTATCCGTTCGACCGGGCATGAAGACCAATCCGGTCACTATCAGCCGGTTTGCGTAGCGACAAGACGATTGACAACCTCGTCGATACCGATCTCGGTCGTTTCGCCACTCGCCCTGTTTTTCAATTCCACAAGACCAGCTTTCACACCTCTTGGACCGACAATCACCTGCCACGGCAAACCAATCAGATCCATCGTCTTGAATTTGGCGCCGGCCCGTTCCCCGGTATCATCATAAAGAACACTCAGCCCGGCATTATCCAACTGTTCATACAATGATTCGCAGGCTTTGTCTGTTGCACTGTCCCCCGCCTTGAGATTGACAAGACCGACTTTGAACGGCGCGACACTCGCGGGCCAGACAATCCCCCGCTCATCATGAGAGGCCTCGATAATGGCGCCAACGAGGCGCGAAACGCCAATTCCATAGGATCCGCTGTGCAGCGTGACAAGTTTGCCATCCCGGCCCTGCACCTGACATTTCATCGGATCGGAATATTTGGTGCCGAACAGAAATACCTGCCCGACCTCGATCCCGCGCGCCGATACCTGCCTGTCCTGCGGGACTTCATCCGCAAAGCGGGCCGCGTCATGTACATCTTCTGTCGCCGCATATTTTTCCAGCCACGGGGCCATAAGCGGTTCCAGATCACTGTCATAATCAACATTTTCCGGTGCTTTCAGGTCCAGCAAGTCCCTGTGGCAAAAGACCTCACTCTCACCGGTTTTGGCCAGGATGATGAACTCGTAGGACAGATCGCCGCCAATCGGCCCGGTTTCCGCCTGCATGGGAATGGCCGTCAGCCCCATGCGCTCGAAGGTGCGCAGATAGGCGACAAACTGGCGATTGAAACTCTTTTTGGCGTCTTCCGGGGTCAGGTCAAAGGAATAGGCATCCTTCATCAGAAATTCGCGCCCGCGCATAACCCCGAAGCGCGGCCTGATCTCGTCGCGAAACTTCCACTGGATATGATAGAGGGTGCGCGGCACATCGCGGTATGAATGGGCGCCGTCACGAAAGATTTGTGTAATCAGTTCCTCGTTTGTCGGTCCGTAAAGCATTTCGCGTTTGTGACGGTCGGTGATCCGCAGCATCTCGGCGCCATAGGCATCATAACGCCCTGATTCACGCCACAAATCCGCCGACTGAAGGGTCGGCATAAGAAGCTCGATCGCCCCGGCCCGGTCCTGTTCCTCACGCACGATTCGCGAGATATTATCGAGAACCCGCAGTCCTGTTGGCAACCAGGAATAGATCCCGGCCCCCGATTGCCGGATCATGCCGGCCCGCAGCATCAGTCTGTGGGAAACAATTTCGGCTTCCCTTGGAGCATCTCTCAGGACGGGCATAAAAAACTTGCTGACGCGCATGCTGGAATTTCCTGTTGATATTCTGATTGATAATTCGGTGTGTTAAGACATATCCCGCGTTGCGCTTTACGGAAAGCACCCCTGCGGAACGAAGATCTTTTAACATGCTTTGCCGACGGTCCAAAGCTTTAGCTGCATGTTAAAAACAGCAAAACCGAACCGGTTGTTCTTGCGACGAAGCTTCTCATGGAAAAAACTTTTGATCTATGTCATGGTTTGTCAGTGGCGCGATCTCTAATGATCAAAGCGTTAATGTGAAGCGTTGCCCGTTCGACTTTTCAGGCGGGAGACGGTTCGGTATGGGGATAAATTTGGAGGAGATTAAGAATATGAACCGGGGCGGAATTACCACGATAGGTGGCATCTTTACCGCGCTGGTGCTGGTCTCGGGGATATTGCTGACCGGCTATGCCGGCCTTAACGGACTTGATGCCGTTTTCAGCTTTCACATGTATCTCATGGCAGCAGCAGCAATTTTGGGCCTGTTGGCTCTTTTGATGGGTCGGCCTTACAAGGGCGATCCGGCAAAATACAATTATACCATCGTCAAGGCGTTTGTCATCGCAGCCATTTTCTGGGGCGTGGCCGGTTTTGTCGTCGGAGACTATATTGCCTGGGAACTGGCATTTCCCTTCCTGAACTGGGATTTGCCCTGGACCAATTTCGGACGATTGCGTCCGCTGCATACTTCGGCTGTGATTTTTGCCTTTGGCGGCAACATCCTGCTGGGATCATCCTTTTATGTTGCGCAGCGCACCAATCACACCCGCCTTGCCGGGAATGTCGCCCCCTGGTTCGTGTTCTGGGGCTACAACCTGTTCATTGCTCTTGCCGGAACCGGCTATCTGCTGGGCGTTACCCAGGGCCGTGAATATGCCGAACCCGAATGGTATGTCGATCTCTGGCTGACCCTTGTCTGGGTGGTCTATCTGCTGGTGTTTATGGGCACGCTGATGAAACGTCGTGTCTCCCATATTTATGTCGCCAACTGGTTCTATCTGGCCTTCATCATCACCATTGCCGTGCTGCATCTGGTCAACAACATGGCCATTCCGGTCTCGTTCCTTGGCATCAAGTCCTATTCGATGCAAGCCGGTGTTCAGGATGCCATGACCCAGTGGTGGTATGGACATAATGCGGTTGGCTTCTTCCTGACAGCGGCGTTTCTGGCGATGATGTACTATTTTGTCCCCAAACGTGCCCAGCGGCCAATCTATTCATATCGTCTTTCGATCGTCCATTTCTGGGCGCTGATCTTCCTTTATATGTGGGCCGGACCGCATCATCTCCACTATACAGCCCTGCCGGACTGGACACAGTCAATGGGCATGGTGTTCTCGGTCATTCTCTGGATGCCGTCATGGGGGGGCATGATCAATGGTCTGATGACCCTCTCCGGTGCCTGGGACAAGCTGCGGACCGACCCGGTACTGCGCATGCTGGTGGTTTCTGTTGCCTTTTACGGCATGAGCACCTTTGAAGGCCCGATGATGGCGATCAAGGCCGTCAACGCCCTGTCGCACTATACCGACTGGACTGTCGGGCATGTGCATTCCGGCGCGATGGGCTGGGTTGGTATGGTGAGCTTTGGCGTCATCTACTGCCTTGTTCCCTGGGTATGGGGCCGTGATCGCATGTATTCGATGGCACTCGTCAGCTGGCATTTCTGGCTGTCAACAATCGGCATCCTTCTCTACATCACCTCGATGTGGGTTTCGGGTATCCTTCAGGGTCTGATGTGGCGCGCCTATGACAGCCTTGGTTTCCTCGAATACAGCTTCGTTGAAACCGTGGAAGCCATGCATCCCTTCTATATCATCCGGGCCACAGGCGGACTGTTCTTCGTCCTTGGTGCTTTGATTATGGTTTACAATGTGATCATGACAGTTCGGGCCGCTCCTCGTGAAGAGGCCATTTCCGACGCTGTTCTGGCACCAGCCGAGTAAGGGAGAAGATGACTATGGCTACCCATGATATTTTCGAAAAAAACTCGATCCTTCTCGCTATCGGCATTTTGATTGTCGTGTCCATCGCGGGACTGGTCGAAATCGTACCGCTCTACTTTATCGGCAGTACCATAGAGAAGGTGGAGGGCATGCGCCCCTACACCCCTCTGGAACTGGCCGGGCGCGATATATATGTCCGCGAAGGGTGCTATTTGTGCCACTCGCAGATGATCCGTCCGTTCCGCGACGAAGTGGAGCGCTATGGCCATTATTCTCTCGCTGCCGAGAGTATGTATGACCACCCCTTCCAGTGGGGATCCAAGCGCACCGGACCGGATCTTGCGCGGGTCGGCGGAAAATATTCCGACAAGTGGCACAGGGATCATATGATCAATCCGCGTTCCATCGTGCCTGAATCGGTCATGCCGGGATATTCGTTCCTCGCCAGTGCCGAAATAGATGCGTCTCGTTATGCCGCGCGACTGTCCACGCTCAACTGGACTGCACAGCCCAATGGTGTTGAGAAAAATGACACTGGCGCCATGTATACGAATGCCATGATTGCCAATGCTGCGGCCGATTTGAAAGCACAGGCCGGCGATCCGGATTCGGATCAGGCCGAAGCGCTGCAAAAACGCTATGGTGGCAAAATCAATGTTCGTGACTTCGACGGGAACCCCGACAAGGTGACCGAACTTGACGCGCTGATTGCCTATTTGCAGATGCTTGGTACGCTGGTCGATTTCAAGACCTACAACGCCAAAGCCAATCTGCGCTAGACGGGTATCGGATATGACTTACGATGAAGTAGCGAGCATTAGCGGATCTGTCGGCCTCGTTTTGTTCATGGCCATGTTCGCGGTTGTCCTGGCTTATGCCCTGTGGCCGCGCAACAAGGACAAATTTGACAAGGCCGCCCGCGCGCCGCTTGATGAGGAATAGAAAATGGAAAACAAGGAAATAGATCATATCTCGGGGACCGAGACCACCGGTCACGCATGGGATGGAGATCTCAAGGAACTGAACACCCCGCTTCCCAAATGGTGGCTGAGTGTCTTGTGGGTGACAATCTTCTGGGGCATAGGCTATTCAATCGTCTATCCCCACTGGTTCAGGGGCAATGAAGTTATCAAGGGGGTCTTTGACTGGTCCAGTCGTGGCGATGTTGAAAATGCCCTTGATGCCGCACGTGCGCGTCTTGCGCCACAACTGGCCAAACTGGAAAAAGCATCTCTGGCCGAGATCAAAAAAGATCCCGATCTTTCACGTTTTGCCGTGAAGGCCGGAGAGGCCGTTTATGGTGACAACTGTGTAGCCTGTCACGGTACCGGTGCCAACGGGGTACGTCCAGGTTCCGGCTACCCCAATCTGACGGATAGTGACTGGCTCTATGGTGGCAAGCTGGAAGACATTGTTGAAACCATCCGCGTTGGTATTCGCTCCGGCCATGACGAGGAAAAAACCAACACGATGGCCGCCTATGGTGATGATGAAACACTGACACCCGAGCAAATCAAAAATGTTGCCGGCTATGTTTTGTCACTCTCCGGCGAAACCCTGCCCGGTGCCGATATAAAGGCCGGCAGGCAGATCTACATGGAAGAGGCGGCCTGCAATGCCTGTCATGGTGACAAGGGTGAAGGCGGGGCAACCCCGGGTGCGCCGCGGCTCAATGACAGGATCTGGCTGTTTGGCAAGGACAGGATTATTGATACCATCACGCACGGTCGTCGTGGCGTCATGCCGAGTTGGGAAAAACGTGGCCTGACCCCTGCCCAGATCAAGGCTGTTGCTGTCTATGTCTACACCCGTGGTGGTGGTCAATAGGACGCAGGTTTTTGCATTGCGAGACTCCATCTATACGCGATATATTTCATATGTCGCGTATAGAACTTTTCAGGGAAGGGATAGCGGATGAGCGATACGACAGCCGGGCACCAGGCAGAGGAAAGCCTCTTTGCCGAGCATGAAAATATCCACCCGCTAAAAGTCAGGGGCACCTTCCGGCGGCTGAAATGGTTTTTCCTCGTGACCATGCTCTCGGCCTATTACATTGCTCCTTTTCTGCGCTGGCACCGGGGAGAAGGCAATCCCGACCAGTTTATCCTGATTGATATTCTGCATCGTCGCTTTTATTTCGGTCCCATCGAAATCTGGCCTCAGGAAGTCTATTATTTCACAGGCATATTGATGGTGGCCTCGTTGCTGCTGTTTCTGACGACAGCTCTTGCCGGACGGATATGGTGCGGTTTCTGGTGTCCGCAGACCATCTGGACCGACCTGTTTGTCATGGTTGAGCGCTGGGTCGAGGGCGACCGGCGCAAGCGCCTGGCGCTCGACAAGGCGCCCTGGACCTTTGACAAAATCTGGAAAAGATTTCTCAAACACAGTGTCTGGATGGTCATTGCCTGGTGGACCGGTGGTGTTTTCGTTCTTTACTTTGCCGACGCCTATGAGCTGGTTTCCGGCCTGACGGGAGATGTGACGACATTCCTCTATCAGGTTTTCACCCTGCAAATACCGACCATGCCCGATCATATCACGGCCTGGGTATGGATTGCCATTTTCGCCGGCACCACTTATCTGATGGCCGGCATTGCCCGTGAACAGGTCTGTATTTATATGTGCCCCTGGCCGCGCATTCAGGCGTCCCTTACCGACCCGGAAGCCCTCAATGTCACCTATCGCTATGATCGCGGCGAACCGCGCGGCTCCATCAAAAAATCAAAAAAGCTGGCCGCAGCGGGACAACCAACCGGTGATTGCATCGATTGCAATCAGTGTGTCTGGGTTTGCCCCACCGGTACGGATATTCGCAAGGGCATGCAACTGTCCTGCATCAATTGCGGCCTTTGCATTGATGCTTGCAACAATATCATGAAAAAGGTCGGCCGTCCCACCGGGCTCATCGCTTTTGATACCGACCTCAATATCCAGCGCCGCCTGAAGGGCGAGAAAAATCGTTACAAACCTGTCCGCCCCCGCACACTGATCTATATGTTTGGTCTGCTGGTCACCACCGGATTGATGGGATGGTCCCTCACCCACAGAACCGTTACCGGTATAAATGTGCTGCATGACCGCAATCCGCTTTATGTTGAAGAGGGCGATGGAGCCCTGATGAACGCCTATACGGTGCGCATGCTCAATATGGAAAACAGGACACGGCATTTTACCCTTGAGGTCAGCGGACCTGAAGGTGTCAAAATCAAAAAGATATCCGAAGGAATGTATGTCTTCCGAAAATCCCCGAAGGGTGCTTTCATTGTCGATGTCAAACCCGATACAACGCGCGAGTTGCGGGTTCTTGTCGTTCTTCCGGCCAAATTCAAAAAACCCGCGTCCGCACCGCTTGTCTTCACGGCAACAGATGTCGAGACCGGCGAGAAACTGACCCGGAGCGACTTTTTCAAGGGGCCGGGAGAATAAGTCTCCCGGTTTGTCCGGTCATATCCCTTCGGACCGGAAAAATGAATTGCGAAATGACAGGGGAACGGGATCAGGAGGTTGTTTGTGCCGTAAACTGGCCGGACTTGCGGATAAACCAGGACAAAAAACCATGATTAAGGAACTTACAGGCAAACATGTGCTGATCATGTTTCTCACCTTCTTTGGAATCGTTTTCAGTGCCAGTGGCATGCTGATTTACCAGTCGCAGCATAGCTGGACAGGGCTTGAAACCGTTGACGCCTACCGCAAGGGCATCAAATACAATCAGCAATTGTCGAGAGGTGCCGCCCAGAACCGGCGTCACTGGTCCGTAACCGTTTCACCGACAAGAACCCCTTCGGGCGATCTGTCTTTGCGTGTCGAGCCCAAAAACAAAAACAACGAAACACTCAGCGGCCTTCAGCTTCAGGTTCGTCTGAAGCGACCGACACATACCGGCATGGATCGCTCTGTCCGTCTGTCTGAAACCGGTATTGGCATCTATACCGGACAATTTGACAAGCCGGCACCTGGCAGATGGTACCTGCTGATCTCGGCAGAACGTGGAGGAAAGGTTTTATACAAATCCAGAAATGAACTTTGTCTGCGTGAAACGGGGACAAATTTTCGTTGCATGAGAGAAAAATAGGCGTTGTCCGGATATGGATATAGCAAATTGCGGTTTGCCAAAAAGCCTGTCCCACGCAATTTTGGTCTGATGACCGTTTTGCTTCCCGGTCGGAGCGAAATGCAGAACCGGGATCCAGAGCCGCGAGCCGGGTGTTGCAGAGAGATTCGGGACGCCAGGTTGCACACGGCCCGTAGCCTTTGATCCCGGGTCAGGCCCGGGGAACGGGAAAGAGGACGTAAAATCGCAATATCCGCTTCCCGGTCGGAGCGCAGCGAAGCACCGGGATCCAGGGTGGCACGACCGATGTTGCGGAGGGATTCGGGAAGACAGACAGCACTCGGTCTGTGGCCCTGGGCCCCCGGGTCAGGCCCGGGAAGCGGAGAAGAAAAGCCGGCGAGCGATGGGAAGCTGAACCGGGATAGAATGGTCAGGCTTATTACGATCCGGTATAACAATGAACATGGTCGATCATAACAGCAGGGAAACAGCAAAGGATTCAAACACGCACCGGAACCAGGCCGGCGCGCGCCAAAACCTGCATACCGGTCCTGAAGAGATATCCGAAGCGGCCCGGCTGGACCTTGCCGTCGAGGGGATTACCTGCCCTTCTTGCATGGTGACCATCGAACAGGGCCTTGGCAACATGCCCGGCATATCGGCAGTCTCGCTCAACTATACCAAT
>JALXEI010000326.1 GCA_027069645.1 Hyphomicrobiales bacterium | reverse complement strand
ATCTTGAACCCGGAAGCTATAATCATGTCCTTGAGTCGGTCAACAATATAGATAAAGCCGTCTTCGGCCATATAGCCCACATCACCTGTGCGGAAATAACCGTCAACCATCACCTCGGCCGTAGCTTCGGGCCGGTTCCAGTAGCCCGGCATGACCTGCGGTCCCTTAACACAGATCTCGCCAGACTCGGTGAGGGGCATTTCAACCGAGGGGTCATCAATGCTGCGTATGGAAATATGCGTGGCCGGAACAGGGACACCTATGGAGCCTTCCCGTTTGGCGCCCTCGACCGGATTGGCCGTCACCATTGGTGACGTTTCGGAAAGGCCATACCCCTCGATCAGCTTGCATCCGGAAACCGCTTCAAACTGTTTTCTGATTTCAACCGGCAATCCGGCCCCGCCGGAGATGCAGAATTTTAATGAGGAGAGATCAAAGGATTTTATTTTCGGATGATTGAGCATGGCGGTATAAATGGTTGGAACGCCCGGCATGATCGTTGGTTTGCGTTTGACAATAAGTTTCAGCGCCTCATCAAGTTCAAATTTCGGGACCAGCAGCAGTTCCGCTCCCATAGAGACACCAAAATTAAGTATGGTTGTCATGGCAAAGACGTGGAAAAAGGGCAAAATACCGATAATCCGTTCCGAACCCGGCTCTGTATTCACCGCCCAGTCGATAATTTGCGCGACATTGGTGGTCAGATTGGCATGAGTCAGCATCGCACCTTTGGGAACACCCGTTGTTCCTCCTGTATATTGCAGCACGGCAAGATCGTTCAGCGGATCAATATCGGCGTCAACCGGTTCGCCGGTGTTGAACAGCAATTGTTCCGAGGCGATGATATTCCTGTTTTTGGCCTTCTTCTGCCATTTGGCAACTTCCCTGCCCTTCAGCATTTTGAACAAAAAAGACTTCACACCCGGCAACAGACTGCTGAAGCTCGCGATCACGGCACGCTTCAAAACCCCTTTATCGACAAGTGTTTCAACCTTGTCATACATCAGCACGAGATCCAGCGTGACCATCAGCTCCGTCTCGCTGTCCTTAATCTGATATTCCAGTTCCCGCAGGGAATAGAGCGGATTGAAATTCACCACACAGGCGCCGGTTTTCAAAATGGCATAGTAATATATGATATAGGTTGGTGTATTGGGCAGCAGCAAACCCACTTTACTGTTTTTGCCGATTCCAAGATCGGCCAGCCCCCGCGCCGCCCGGTTCACAAGCTGCCCAATCTCGCGATAGGTCATTTTTTTGCCGAGAAACTCGGAACAGACCCTGTTGCCATAGGTCGAGACGGCACTGTCAAACATATCAGGCAGCGAGACCGGTTCATATTCCTTGTCCCAGACCAGTCCGGGGGGATAGTGTTGTGTCCAGGGGTGGGGGCTGTTGGCGACAGAAGTCTTTTTATCCGTTTGGTCCGGTGTTTCCTGCATGACTGGCAATCCCTTTGCAAATGTCCCTTTGACAGGGGCCTCCCCGTTGCCGAACGATCCTCCGGCCGGTCAATTTCACACCCTGACAGTATAGCATAAAATTTTTCTGTGTCGCTCAATTCCGCCCGTCAGGGATAAAATTAACGCAAACATGACGCCTGTCGGTCCCGTAAAAGGCGCGCCGTACAGCATATTTTCCGGCCTGTTTCAGTACGCGACAAATTTATACATGGACTTTTTTGCCTTTTTAATGTTGCTACTGACATTGACATACAGCGGACCCCCTTCAACTATAGGCTGGACTCTGTAAGCTATTAAGATTATTTCATATTGCGGCTTGAATAAGTTACCATATCTGAGTATCCACCTGATATGGAAAGCAGAGGCCGTTACTGTGGTTACCCCGGGGAAACCAAACGGGGCGAGGAGCGTAAAAATGGATGAAGTAGCAACGAAGATCATCGAGATCCTCAAGAAAAACATGAAATCGAATCCTGACAAGGAGATCGATATGGACACCGAACTCACTGATCTGGATATCGAATCTCTCGATCTGGCGGTGATCGTCTTCGATATCGAGGACACCTTCGGGATCGAAATTCCTTACGATGCCAACGAGGAAAGCGGCGATTTCAATACTGTGGGCAGCGTTGTTGAAAAAGTTCGCGAACTGGTCAGCAATTCTTCCGATGCTGTCGCCTGAGCAAATAACCTGAAAAGACCATGATTGCCACAGTTTCGCAATCTGCCGGGGAGGCCTGTCGATCGCCTGCCCCTTTTGGTCTGCTTGAATGAACCGGTCGGCCTCTAACTGGCAAAGATTAAATGACGAAAGCAACAGAACAACGAAGAGTTGTTGTGACCGGACAGGGCGTTGTCTCGCCGGTCGGAACCGGTGTGGACAAATTCTGGAACGCCCTTAAAAAGGGCGAATCCGGCATCGCTCCCATCACCTTTTACGAAGTCACTGACGATCTTCGTTGCAAGCAGGCGGGCGAGGTCAGGGATTTCGATGTCGAGAAAGATGTCGGCAATATCGACATTATCCGCGCCGACCGTTTTTCCCAACTTGCCGCAAAAGCGGCGATGGAGGCCGTGGAGCAGTCCGGTATTGCCGAAAAGCTGGCTGAAGACGGTTCTCGTGCGGCCTGTATTATCGGCTCCGGTTCCGGTGGTCTGACCACACTTGAAACAGGCTATCGCGATCTTTATCGGGACAAGGTCATGCGCACCAATCCGCTCACCCTGCTGCGCACACTTGGCAGTTCGGCTGCGGCGCATGTTTCCATGATGTATAATATCACCGGTCCAACCTTTGGCGTGGTCAGCGCCTGTGCCACCGGATCGCATGCAATGGGGCTGGTCTATCAGATGATCAAATATGGTCAGATCGATGCCGGTGTTTGCGGTGGTTCCGAAGCCAGTCTGAACTGGGGGGCTCAGCGCTCCTGGGAAGCCCTGTTTGTCCTGTCGCCGACCGGCGTCTTTCCCTTCTCGAAAAAACGCAACGGAACCATTCTTTCCGAAGGCTCCGGCATTATGGTTCTGGAAGAATATGAACATGCCAAAGCCCGCGGTGCCAACATCCTCGCCGAGGTCAAGGGATTTGGCATGACGGCAGATGCCGGCGATATGGTACACCCGAAGGTCGAAGGGGCAGCCGCGGCCATGCAGCAGGCGCTTGATGATGCCGGGCTGGATGCTTCTGATATCGACTATATCAATGCCCACGGCACGGCAACCAAAACCAATGACGTCACCGAAACAAGAGCCATAAAATCCGTTTTTGGCAATGCCGCGAACGATGTCGCGATTTCCTCGACCAAGAGCATGCACGGCCATATGCTTGGTGGCGGTTCACTGGTCGAGGGGGCAGCCTGTATCAAGGCCATGCACGACAATTTCATCCCGCCGACCATCAATCTCGACGACCCCGACCCGGAATGCGACCTC
>JALXEI010000325.1 GCA_027069645.1 Hyphomicrobiales bacterium | reverse complement strand
CAAGCTGTTCGAGATGAGTTTTGCCGGTCTGCCCATTGTGGCTTCAAACCTTGACCTGATCTCCCGATTTGTACTCGAAAACAGGCTGGGCCGCATCTATCACTATGATGACCCCATAGACCTTGCCCGCAATGTGACGGTATTGCTCAATGACTATGAAAAATATTGCCCGAACGAGCAGCAGATTCTCGACCTGCGCAAACGTTTTGACTGGGACGCCCAGACCGAAGTGGTGGCCTCAATCTATGACAAACTGCTGAAAAGTCGACGGAAGTAGCCCCCGCCCCTGCCCCGGTTTGAACGGCCTTGTTTCCTTGCATGTCATATTTGCATCTGTTGGCCGATCAAATGGAATGTCGGATGGTAATTTCTTGTATCTCTTCGTCCGATATGGCACTTCAATCATATCGACCGCCCTGCGGGGCTCATATGTTTTGGCAATTTTTTGGATGGACCTTTTGTTATGCGTGAGACTTTAAAGCGCCCGGCTCTCGCGCAGGTCTCCTCCGGAATTGTCAGCGCATTCAGGGCTCCTTTTTTCATTGTGCGGCTGGCACTGGCCATTGCCTTTTTTCTCTCCGGCGGTGTGACACTTGGTTATCAGGTTGTCTGGCAGCGTATTCTGGCCCAGGAAATCGGCGCCGACAGCATATCAACAGCAATCATCGTTTCCATATTCATGGGCGGGCTCGCGGCTGGCACAAAACTGGGACAAAAACTCATCCGCCTTGCGCCCCGGCATGTGCTGCTGATCTATGCCCTGACCGAAATCGCCATTTCCGGTCTGGCGATCCATTCAGACGACTGGCTGCGTGGCATCGAGCCGGTTTTTTCCGTACTCCCCTCCTCCTATCTCGTTGACTTCCTCGTCTATGGCGGATTGCTGTTTCTGCCGATCCTGCTGATGGGCGCCACCACCCCGCTGGTCGTGCAGATCGTTCAATGGGCGCCGGGCAAGGCCGGAGAAGCCACGGGCCTCTATTATGGTCTCAATATCATAGGCGCGGCCGCAGGCGCCTTTGTGGTTTCCTTCTTTTTCATCGAATTGTACGGTCTGCACAAAACCCTGCTCTATATGGCGCGTATAAATTTCTATTTCGCTCTCATACTACTGGCGGGTATCGCCCTTCTGACCTGGTTGAAACAATATCCCCCCGTTTTGACCGCACATCTTCCCGAACCCGTCAGACTACCGCCTCTGATCATAGCCAGCCTTCTCGCCTATGGCTTTACAACACTGGGGCTGGAACTGGTATTCTTCCGTGTCGCCTCACACTATTTCACGCTTGTAGCCATTCTCTTTCCCATTTTGCTGATGGCTTTTCTGGTCAATATGGCGGCGGGAGAATGGCTCGGCGCCTTGCTTGTTCATCGCTTGCCCGGTCTTGTCCGCACTGTTCTTCCGGCGGTTCTTTTTGCCCTTGCCGCATTACTGATCCTTGCCCTGATGCATGTTGGCGAACCGGTTTTGGCCGCACTGCATATCAATCACCGCTTTGCCTTTTTTCCGCATAACTACCACAAGGCTTTTCTTACTGTTGCCGTTCTGCTGCTGCCGATCCTGTTTTTAAGCGCCATCATTCCCCTGCAAATCTTCCAGCTTGAAAAGACCCTGCCCGAGGGGCGGGGCAATCTCTCGGGCGAAGTGCTGTTCTGGTCCACGCTGGGAAATTTTTCCGGTGCCCTGATCACTTCGCTAGTGCTGCTGCCAACCGTGGGCACCATTCACGCTCTACAGATTATCATGGTGATGTTTGGTATTGCGCTGGTCATGATGGCGGCGCAATACAGGCGGGTCATGACCGCTCCCGTCGGAGCCGCGACAGTCGTAATCATTGTCGCCATATCCGCACTTCCAGGCCACTACTATCAAAAATTCCGCAGCCTGTACGGTCATCATAACTATCCCCTTGAAGTCAGTGAAGATGCATTTGGCGTCCTCTCCACCTATGGCATCAGGAACAGTCGCGGGGAGCTGCCCCGCATGCTGAAAGCGCGCCTCAACCGCTCGCCGACCGCGGGTATCATGCACAAGGTCGACAGCTTCTCCCTGTCGCGCATGAACCTTGCCGAGATCATGGCCATCCGCCCGTCCTTTCGTCCCAAACGCATACTGGTCATTGGCCTTGGATCCGCCAATTTCGCCTATGGCCTGTCGCATTTTGCTTTTGTCGAAAAGATCATTGTAGCCGAACTCTCACAGGCCGTGATCGATACAACATTGAAATATGCCGATCCAAAAATCATCGCCATGTTGAACAGCCCGAAGGTCGAACTGATCAAGGCGGATGGTCGCCGCTATGTCCAGCAGGCGCTGCGCCGGGGTGAAAAATTCGATTTTGTACAGATCGGTACCTTCCACCCGCGCTCGGCCGGTTCATCGAACATCTATTCTGTGGACTTTTTCAGGGATGTGGCAAAGCTCCTCACCCGTAACGGACTTATGGCAACGCTGGACTATGTCGGTGTTGTGCGCGCCGGAACGGAAGTATTTCCGGCGGCTTTTTCAACATACCGGTATTTCAAACAGGGGCGCTATATGTTTTATGCCCACACGCCATTGAAATATCTCGATGCCCGTCAATGCATCAATATCTCACCGGAACTCTGGCAGGCCATGCGGGCCGGGAAAGAGGAGCAATTACACCAGCTCGCTCACCCCGGCTCTTCGAAGCGGGAAATGAAGGTTTATACCGTTGCCCCCGAAGTGCTCTGGCGGCACAAACTCAATTCCGATGACCGGCCGCTGTTTGAATATCGCGCCCTGCGCATCCGCACACCGCGCCGCCGCATGACGCCGCGTATCAGCAAAAGCAAAAAAATCTACTATGAGGTTCACAAGGTCAAACTGTGCCGCAAGGCTGTGCCCCGTTAGGCCGTAAACTCATAAACAGGATCGAAATGGCAGGAGCAGATTTGTTTTCCCGCAAGGCGCAAGTTCGCAGGAAACCTTCCGGTTTTCAAGAGCTTGCAACACAGCGGGGGAGCAAATATGCCCTGTCCGCAGGATGCCAAAAGCGCTGCAATCCGCGGCCAAAATGATCTTGCTCGTACAAAAGTACGCGCGGCGATCATTTTAACCTCGTATTTTTGCGCTTTTGACACCATTCTCGATCCTGTTTATGAGTTTACGGCCTGGCCGAAACGATCTGTCCTGAGCTGTCACATATGTGAAAGATCATACCAATCACCCAGGAGATGAACTCATGGACCGGTATAAAAGCGGCTATCGCCGCCTGTCTTCGCCAGACAGGCGTGCTGCGCGCACGGCGTTGGGGACTTATCCCCAAACCCCTTTGGCAGAGGGAGGCAGAGAATGAACATGCAAGGGGGTGGGTCCCCTTTCTCCCGCTGAACAGGGCAAAGCCCCTCATTGCGAGGCGGTTCGCTTATACCAACCGCCTTTCATATTGACCCATTGCATGGGATCAGACCTTGCGGGTTTTCTCGAAAGCCGGTGTGGTGGCAAAAATACGGGTCGGGCGGCTGCTGTCGAGCAGCTTGCAGCCCTTGTCGAGAAGAATTTTCCGACACACTTCGTTATTGGGTACACCATCGCGCTCGTAGGGGGCCGCAACAAACATGGCCCGAATACGTTCGACAGAACTTTTCATGCCCTCAAGTGCCTCGATTTCGGCTCCATTGATCGTGACGAAAATGAAATCGACGATTTCCTGGCCCCACTCATCAAGCAAAACATCCAGACTATCTACCCGCGCCGTGACATCGGTTGCCTTGTCGAGTTTCTCCATATCGAGCAGGGTATTGCGCTGGCGCCCCTTCCCCTTGACGGCAATCCGGTCCGCTTCTTTCCAGACGCCTGCCTCAATGACATCAATAATATCTTCCATGCCGTTTTCTTTTATGTTGTGGCGCAGGATTTCCACATTGTCCGGCATCATCTCGATGGCCAGAACCTTGCCCTTCGGCCCTACCAGTTCATCGGCAAAGCGAATGGTCTTGTGCCCCAGATAGGCGCCGCATTCCACCACCGTGCCACCTTCGGGCGGACACAGTTCCTTTGGGGGCCAGGCAAAATCGGTCGCATAGCGATGGGCGATATCGAGCCCGACCAGAAAGGTCTCCGGTGTCAGAATAGAGGGAACAATATCGGAAACATATTCAAAGGCGCGCTGATGGCTGGGTTTTGAAATATAGCCATAAAATGTTCGGCCATTTTGCAAGGTCACATAGGCCATACCGTCGCGGACCCCGGCGTCGGTAAAACCGGTTTTTCCAAGTGATCCGATATGTTTGGAAAAGCTCCGCGGTGCCCTGGCCAGCCCGGCAGCACCAAATCGTGCCAGAACAGTTTTCTCGTCTTCTCCCCGCACCCGCGAGATCGTCGCCAGTCTGTCGCGCTCCAGTTCGTTGAGATCATCAATCTTCGTATTCGATCTGGTAAACGGCATGGCCGCCCTCCGTTGTGATTTCTTTTCGGCAATGGGCAAATCATGAGTATCTGCCATGACCTTCTGCGATTTCAGCTCCATATTGCGAATGGTCAGACCATTCCTGCGTTCCGTTTGCGCCTCTTCCAGTATAAAGCGGCCGGAAATACCGGCGGCTTCCAGCGCTGTGGCCAGTTTCTTCGAAAGATTGCCGGAGAACATGCCATCACGGTAGACCGTGATATGAACAGCCGCACCGTCCGGAGCCCGTTGCAGGGTTTTGACAAGGAAATCCGCTTCTCTGGCATTGGCGAGGGTAATGTCCCGCAGGACCAGGACGTCAAGCGGAATACCTGACAGGGCCAGATGCTGAAACAGGGTCGGGCTGAACATCACATTGTGAAAATTCCTGAAGGCATCATCAAAGCTCTGCCCTGGTTCCGGCATGGGAAATTTTGTCGGGACCGGACGTGGCACAGTGAAAAGCTGTTTCTCGCCATCCGACAATTGCCGTGGCACAACCTTGATCGGCACAGCCGTATCACCGGCCGCCATATGGGCGCACAATATATCGACATCATCGGAAAGAACATAATATTTGCCTTCTCGCACGCCCCCGGCCGGTTCATCCGCCTTGCGGCCCTGCTCGTCAAGCCATTTGCTCATATGGACGCTGGAACGCACCGGTATGTCTTCAACATTCAGCCCGGAAAATTCAGGCACCTCGAACCCCAGTTCGACCTTCTCGCCGCGCTGTTCATAAAGTTCATACGGCATGCCTTTGGCGAAACGTCCCGGATGGGTCAGCACATGGTTGAGACCGGGGGAAAGCAGATAGGCATTCAGGTGCAGATTGTCGATTCGCGCTGCGTAAAAGGCCCGGTAGCCGCGAATGCGCTGTGTGGCAATACCCGAGCTGTCCGAATAGTTGCGCCATTTCAGCGGTGGCTCGACGGTACCGTTGCGCTTTGCATTGTTGTAGACCCAGGTGACATCCTCGTAACCTTCCGGCAAATCAATGAGTTGCGCATTTCCTTCCCCGGCACCATGCGGAATAAAAGTGCGCAGGTTAAAATATTTGCGCAGATTGTCGATATCGCGGGCAAATATTTTGTGAGCCGCCGCCTTGTCCTCATCGGATATGTCTTTTGCGTAGACCCGGCCCATTTTCCTGTTGCGCACCAGCCCGAGGGCATTCTGGTGATAGCCAATTTCGAAACCGGCCTTTTCCAGTTCCTGATAAAACGGGATATTGAGATCCTCAAGCCGCCATTGCTTGCGCTGATAGGTGTCGTCATAATCGAAACGGTTGAACAGATAGACCGACGAAATCACGCCATTGTCACGCTCCCAGCGACACATCACCTCCGTTTCTATGGGATAAAAATCAATATGATGATCCAGCAGCACATTGATATCGGAGGGATCATAATCCTTCTCCAGTGCCTGGCTCATGGTGATGAAACGCCCGCCACGCCGCTTCACGATGTCGATAAATTCGGTATAATATTTCCACGGGGAAGGATAATATTCCCGTGTCGGTTTCCACAGACGCGCCACCCGGTTAAAAGCATTATCCGGCGAAGCAGGAACCTTCACGGCAGGCTTGTTGACCATTTCAACGCCATCACCACCGGTCTCGCCCGCCGCCGGGGCACTGGCACTATTGACGGCGTTATCCGCCTCTTCCTCACCGCCTCGCCGGGCCAGCGGATCGGCTTCGTAGCGATGCAGGTTTTTACTGAACAGAAACGGGCTGCCGCGATATTTCAGAGCATAGAGAGGCCGGTCAATCTCGGGAATGGGGGTTGCTGTCCAGCCATGATCAAGAAAAGCGCGATACTGGGCATCCATACGCTGTTTCAAAAAGCGCTCGCCCTCGGCCCCGGCCACTGCCGTTTTGTTGACCACGGTAAACCAGCGCCAGCCGCCCGGTTTGACCAGATCGGTTATGCGTTTCACAAATCCGGCAACCTCCTCTTCGGAGCCATAGTTGCACGAATTGAAGGTTCCTTTGGCCCAGACACCGTCAAAGGGTTCCTCGCCAAGGGCCTCCAGACTCAGATCGTTGAAATCCATATCGCGCACATCGATGCCAAGGTGCTGTCCCAGCTTGATAAATTGCGGGTCCTTTTCAATGCAGGTAACGGTAGCCCCGAGATGTCTTGCCAGCAGTGCAAAGGCATAATGCCCCGGCCCGAGTTCCAGAATGCGTTTGCCCCTGAAATCCGAGGCCTCGAAATAGTCATTGAGAATATTGGCCACCCGCGCACCGCGACGCGGATTATAGTCGGTCTGGCTCCGGAAATCGGTGGCCTGTAATATTTTGACCCCCTCTTCTCCGACAAAACAGATATCCTCTACCTGTTTGCGATGTACGAGGTAATTGGCGCGCTTTGGTCTGGCGCGGGTGGTTTTGCTGGTCATCAGGACACCCCGATCAGGTAGGTTGGGTTTGATAATCCGGTGCCATAGATAGGCCGGAACACGTTGAATAAAATCACCAGGTCTCATCTCGATAAAACATTTTACATTACGATATCCAATAAATTCTGCGAGGACTATATGTCACCAAGTTGCCAGAAACAAGCACGCCCTGCCGCGAAACAAATTCACCGGGAAACGGCATGACACATTTTCACGGGGGTGCATATCACTACAGCAAACGCGACCTGGTATTGATCTCTTGACGATCCGCGCAACACACATCACTATGCCCGAAATTCATTTAACCAAACTCATACAGAGAACCATAATGCCCGGAAATGATGTCATCACCAACGACCCCATCCTCATGGTTGGCGGTATTTCCCGCTCGGGAACAACCCTGCTGACCACCGTTTTCGATGCACATCCCGATATTTCAATGGGGGCCGAACTGGTGCCTGCCCCCATGAAAGGCTCGGCGGAATTGCTGCGCCTGCTCGACAAGGCTCTGGATCTTGTCGATGGCGACTATGCCAGGGCCGGCCGGGCTCTCAACAAGGCCGGAGACAAGCAGGAAGGACTGTTTTTCTCGCGCTGTGACCGGGCCGGGATAACCGAAGCCGAATTGCGCGAGGGGCTGGAAAGCCTTGTCGATCGGACCGCAGGAGGGATAAAGGACTGGCGCGACCGCCTGCTGGTCGCCTGGACCGTCATGCGTTTGCGCTGGCAACGCGAAAAAACCGCCATGTTCGGCTTCAAGCTCAACAGTCCGTCGATCCTCGCCACGCACAGGCTTTTTCCCAATGCCCGTTTTGTCTGTCTGGTGCGGGATCCCGTTGATGTGGTGCGCTCGCAGACCAAACGCAAATTTGACCGCGACCTCGGCCAGATGATGCGAGGATGGACCAAATATGCCAGAACCTATGCCGACTATGCCGAAAAGAACCCGGAAGTCTGCACGGTTTTGCGCTATGAGGATCTGGTGCGCGCGCCGCGCCGTTCACTGATGCGGGCCTTTCAGCATCTGCCGGTGGACATGGATGAAAGTATTTTCAGCTACTATAAATCCGACGGTGCCATTTTCCAGGCCGGGCATCCCAATATTGACCGCATCAAAATGAATTTTTCCGACAGCAGCATCGGCTCGGGACACAAGACGCTGGAACCCGAAATGATCGCCGAAATTCATAAAATGGCCGGACGTACCGGACGCGAATTCGGCTATGACAATCGCGGCCTTGTCATTCGCGAGGACAATCCCGGCATCTTTTCGTTCTTTCATCGCAAGGATTTGCGCAAGCTGAACTCGATCAACCCCATCACCAAGGAACGCCATCGCGGCCGCGTCACGAGAGCCGCCAAATTCACCCCCGAAGACTATGAAAAGATTCTCGAACCCTATATGGACAGCCACAGGCTGATGCGCCTGTCCGACTATGTCCGCCTTGATGATCTTGGTGATGACAAGGTGGTGATCATTCGTCACGACATTGACCATGACATTGATACAGCGCAAAAAATGGGCGCCTGGGAAGAGGCGCACGGCTTCCGCTCGACCTATTGCGTTCTGCACACCGCCTGGTATTATGGCGGCCTTGATGAGGATGGTCGCTACTGGCACAGCCGCACCCTGATCAAGGGAATTGAAAAGCTGCTGGAACAGGGCCACGAGATCAATTTCCACAATAATCTTGTCGGTATTGCCCTGCATGAAGGCACCGACCCTTTCGAAATGCTGGAACAGGAACTGGAATTTTTCGACAGTTTCGGCATCCCCGTATCCGGCTCCTCGACGCATGGGGACAAGCTCTGCCGGGAGCTCAATTTCCGCAACTGGGAAATGTTCAGGGAGTGTTGCGACGACCGTTTCGGCGGCCCGCGCACGATCTCCCATACCAATGAAAAAGGCATAGAAACAAGTGTCGATCTGGGCAAACATTCCATGTTCAGCTTTGGTCTGGATTACGAAGCCTACGACATCGCCCGCGATATTTATCACACCGATTCCGGCGGCAATCAGCGGACCCGCGAGCGCTGTCGGGGCCGCCGTGATTTTGGCCGCACCAAAGGACGCGGCGAAGTTGTCGGTATCCTCGCCCATCCTATCTGGTGGACTTTTTAGGACAAGCGTTGAAAACACAACCGGAAACCGCAAATGCCTGACCACCCCGACACGGATGAACAAAAAAACCGCAAACGTTTCGAGAGAAGAGTTGCGAAATTTTCCGAGCGCACCATTCTGGGGCTGAGTACAAAGCAGATTTACCCCCCGGCCATTTTGATGGATCTGGCCGCCATTTTGCCGGAGCGCCTGCCACTCATTGACCGGAAAACACCGGTCGCCAGCATGGGCAGTTGCTTTGCGCGCGAGATCAGGAACCATCTGGTCGAACATGACTATAACTATGTGCAATATGGCGAAGGCCGCGTCGCGCGTCACGGTTCTGCCCCCTGGGAACGCGTTTACAATACCGGCTGCATCGCGCAGGAAATCGCTCGGGCATTCGGAGCGTTTGAACCGGACCGCATGGCAACAGGGGATGGACGCATCATTGACCCGCACCGCAAGGGGATCGCTTTTGACAATGCCGCTATTGCGGAAACGCAACTCGTCACCTATGCCGGGCAAGCCCGTAGCGCCCTGATGGATGCGCGCATCTTTATCGTCACCCTGGGCCTTTCCGAAGTCTGGTACAACCGGCAGAACGGCAAGATATATGCCGAGGCACCGCCGCGCGACGCCTATGATGCGAGCCGTGACGATTTTCGCCTGTTGGCACCGCACGAAAACACCGACTATCTGAAAAGGGCCTTTACACTGCTTCGACAAAACAATCCCGAAGTCGAGATTATCCTCACAGTCAGCCCCGTGCCGCTGCGCGCCACCTTTTTCAAAAGAAGCGCCATTGTCTCCAATACAGTCTCCAAGGCGAGCGTGATTTTTGCTGCTCACGAAATCAGCCGGCAATTTGATTTTGTGCATTACTTTCCAGGCTACGAGATCACCCACACGCTGATAAAAGAGCCGTTTGACTGGGACCTGCGTCATGTCCGAAAGGAAGCCGTCAAGGTCATTATGGCGGCCTTCGAGCAAACTTTCGTTCATTCCTGACAGGAATTTATCCCCGCCATCTCCCGCGCTGTTAGGCTGTTCGCAAACAGTTGCAACCCGGCGGAAGGTGAACCATGTCCAATACTCCCAATCTCAAAATGCCCTGGCTGCTCGCGGCCCAGGCGCAAAAACATGTCACACACAATGATGCCCTGCGGGCCCTTGATGCCGTGGTACAGCTTTCGGCCCTTGATCGTGATCTGACCGCTCCCCCCGGTTCGCCGCAAGATGGCGATCGCTACATCGTTGCGGCTTCTGCCACCGGTTCCTGGGCGGGAAAGGACGGGCAGATCGCCGCTTTTCAGGACAATGCGTGGATGTTCCATGCGCCACTTGAAGGCTGGTTGTGCTGGGTTGCCGACGAGGACCTGTTGCTGGTTTTTGACGGAACCGGCTGGAGCCCTGTCAGTGGCGGGGGATCGGTAAATCCCGCGCCGCTGGTGGGAGTCAACACCACAGCCGACAACAGTAATCGTTTATCGGTCAAATCGGATGCCGTGCTGTTTTCCCATGATGACATCACGCCGGGTTCCGGCGATATTCGGCACAAACTCAACAAGGACATGGACACCGGCACCGCTTCCGTGCTGTTTCAGACCGGTTTTTCCGGGCGCGCCGAAATGGGACTGACCGGCGATGATGATTTTCACTTCAAGGTTTCGGCAGACGGCACGACCTGGAACGAGGCCCTGACTCTTGACAGAACCACTGCCCGACCGGTTTTTCCGCAAGGGCTGGGCACGGTTCACGGGGTGCCGGAAAACCTCACCAGTTATGATAAAATATATCTTGATGCCGTGAATGGCGATGACGCCAATGACGGCAAGAGCGTTGCCGGGGCCATTAAAACACCGGCACGCCTCGAAGCCATATTGCCCATTGGCCGCAAGGTGGATATTCGTTTGCTGAGCGACATCACATGGGATTACCGCCTCAATATCGGCTATACCCTGCCCCTGCTGCAAATTCGCGGACGTCTTGCCGATGACAGCGGCGCGACCCTGCGCAAGATCACCGTGGTGGACGCGGTAAATTCCGGCTCGCGCCCGGGCTGTTTCGAGATGGCTTCCTTTGCCAATCTTTACATCTCCGACATTCATGTGGAACTGGCCACCGGAAAAAACTACGCCTTTTTGATGTTTTACAACGCCATCGGTTTTCTGCGCACCTACAAGACCACGCTGACACGCACCGGCACGGGAACCTGTTGCCTGTTTGCCAATGGCGGGGCTTTTGTCCCGTCGTCACATTCAAATCTGACCCTTTCGGCCCCCGGTTACATGGCACAAGGGGTCGCGGCGGGTGCCGACCCCAATGCAGACTGGCGTTATCCCAGC
>JALXEI010000324.1 GCA_027069645.1 Hyphomicrobiales bacterium | reverse complement strand
GTGGCGCTGTTTCGCATTGATTTTCCGTGCTTTTTTTTCGGAAACCCCTTTGCGCTTCATGATTTCGTCAATACGTTTGTCGACGCTTTTCATTTTCAGGAGAACAAAAAGCCGACGGTAGATCGGAACCTCGAACTGTCGTTTGGTCAGCCAGAGATATTGCGGCAATCTTTTCTCAATGATCTCGGTATCCCGTCCGCGCGCGTAGATCAGCACTTCTTCAAATTCGTCCAGATCAACCTTGAGTTCCAGCCCGTGGGCCGAATTGGCCTGCAACAGTTCTTCCAGCCGATCCTTGCTGATGGCCTCGTAATTGGCCTGTTCCAGCAGTTTTATGACATCGGCAAGAAGTTCGTTCTTGAAAGTCTGCAACTGTTCCGGGCTGTATTCAAGGACCTGTTTCGTATCTCGGTCGGGGCTGAACGGCAGATAGTTCTGTGTCAGACGTTTCAGGCGCTGCCTGTAGGTCTGGTTGCGCCAGGCGGAAAGATAGCGAAACAGATCCTTGCACGAATGAGGCGTATCAGTGCCGTTTTCCCGTTTTTCCTCGCGTTCGAGACGGTTCATCAGGGCAAGACGACTGACGGGAATGAAATTTTCCCGCCTGATTTGCGATGCTGTGGTCCTGGCAGATGAGGATGAAGCGGCGGAGCCGTTTTCGGTGCCGTTGTCTTTCGATTGCATATCCATGAAAAAAACCCGGTTTTGCCCTGTAATGTTTTTAAATAGCTGTTTCAGTGTACCGTTCAGTTATACCCGCCTGTTCGCCAGGTGGTATTGTCAAGGCGATTGTTTGTGGTTCTCATATGCTGCACCTGTTGCCTGACGGACCGTCCCCTCGAAACAGCAACATATCCACTATAGTCGCTTTGTATACAAAATCCAGTTGCCCGGGTTAAAATCCGGCTATCGGTTTTTCGAAGGCCTGACCGATATACGAGACCTGCCGGGATTGCTGAACAATTGGTCCGAAGGTCAGTCTGTTTCCATAAACAGGGCTGTTTGATGGTTTTTGTGCTCCTGTGGAAAAATATCATCGGGGAACATTGCGTGTTTTTCCGCTCGAAACGTCGTTAAGGACAGTTGTATAACGACTTGTTAAGTGACAGAAAAATCGTCTAGTATTCGATGATATCTGTATACAGGTGGTTCGTCAGGGGGCTGGCACGGGCAAATGCCGGTTCCTGATGACCGGTCGCAAGCAAGCTGCTGCCGCCGCACAAGGTTGATTTTCGCGCCGTTTTTCGTCAGGAAGAGCTTCGGAATATTGCAGGGTGAGAACAGCCTGGCAGAGCCGGACCGGTGACGAAGGCAGGACCGGCACGACAGGCGAACAGAAAACGAATGAGGTTGGACTATGTGGAAGTGCAAACCCTGGGGGTGGCTTTGGGGACTTCCCTTGCTGGCATTGCTGTGGTTGCTGGTTTTCTTTGGCGAGCGGCGCAACATCGAGGCTGATCTGGCCGAACGCGTGACCACAAGGCTGGAAGATGCCGGTCTGGACTGGGCAAAAGCCGAATTTACCGGTCGTGACGGTGTTTTGAGCGGGACAGCCGGCGGCATCAAGGAGCAGGATGACGCCATTGCTCTGGCCGAGAAAACCTTTGGTGTGCGTATCGTTACCGAAGATATGGATGTTGTCCGGACCGTTTCTCCCTACACCTGGTCAGCCCGCAAGGAAGGTCTCGAACTTGTCCTGAACGGTTATGTTCCCGGGCGCGAGCAGCGCAAGGCCGTGCTGACAATGGCCAAAAGCCAGTTTCCCAATTTCGATATTGTTGACAATATGGAAGTCGCGACCGGGGTTCCTGACCGGCGGACCTTTATGGAAACGGTTGGATTTGGTCTCAAGCAGTTGTCCGGCTTCAATTACGGTTCGGTCAGTTTGCGGGACAGGGACTTCAGTATCGAGGGGCTGACAAAGGATGCCTCGACCTACAAGGCCCTGCGTCGGGCTCTTCGCAATGAATTGCCTCTTGATGCCCGTTTGGCTTCCAATCGAGTCAAAGCGCCCAAAAGCCGGGTGCCTTTCGCCTCGCCCTTTTCCTGGTCGGCTGTTAAAAAAGGCAAGACGGTTCGTCTGACAGGTCATGTTTTTTCCAAACGGCAACGTCGAAACATTGTCGCCGAAGCCAAACGCGCCTTGCCCGGCTACAGGATCATCGACAATATGTCGATCGCCCGCGGCGTCCCCACGGAAAGCCAGTGGCGCCGGGCAACGAAATTTGCCCTGAAGCAACTGGCCCGGCTCGAAAGCGGTTCTGTGCGCCTCAGTGATATTTTCTATTCGATTGAGGGGCATGTTGCCAAAGCGAGTGATGGCGGCAAAATCGAGGATGAACTTGCCGATCTGCCACAAGCCTTTCGTCTGGATAAAAAGGAAATCATCGTTCCAAAAATCAGTCCCTATATTTTCCGTGCCGACTATCACGCCAATCGGGTGACACTGTCCGGGCATGTACCCGATGCGAAAACCCGGCGCGAGGCCAAGGCTGGTGCGCGGCGCTATTTTCCCGATGCCTATATCATCGATGAACTGGAGACGGGCCCCGGGGCTCCCGACAACTGGGATCAGGCCATTACAACCGCGCTGTCACAGCTTGCACGTCTTGAGGATGGCAGTTCGATGATCTGGAATACCGAAGTGGAGATGCGGGGCAAGGCCACGAGCGCCGAGCGGCGTGATGATATTCGCAGCCGCATGAAAGGCGATATCCCGTCCGGCTATGTGTTTTTTGACGAAATCCGTGTCCCGAAACCGGTTGTCAGGGAACCGGAGGTATTTGAGCAACCTCCGGAAGTGACGGAATACAGGGAGGATGATATTGATTCCGATGCCCCTCTGGAGAGCGATGTCTGCCAGTCCTATCTGAATAGTATTCTGGCTGGCGAGAGCATTCATTTTGCCCCGGCCAGTGCAAAATTCCGCGAGGACAGTTTTCCCGTATTGACGAGGCTGGCCCACACCGCCAAACGCTGTCCCGATACGCGTATCGAGATCGCCGGGCATACCGATTCGGATGGCAGTCGTAAATTCAACGAGTTTTTGTCTTTGCGTCGGGCCCGGTCTGTGGTGAAATTTCTCGTTGACAAGGGCGTTCGCAAGGATCGTTTGAGCGCCATAGGATATGGTGAAGCCCGCCCCCTTGTGCCCAATACAAGCAAGGCCAACAAGGCGCGGAACAGACGCATAGAATTTACTGTCAGAAAATTCTAGGCCCGAGTTTCGGCCTCGCAGCCGGGTTGACCGGCAGTTGTGATTGAGAACCGGAGTGTTTGTTGTGTTGCAACCGGATGAACACACCTGATGATGTTGAACAATGCCCGCAGGAGAAGAGGGATATGACTTACCTGGTGATCAAATTGTGGCCCTATCTGGTGCTCGCTTTCCTGATCGGTATTGCCATTTCATGGATTACCTGCCGCTGGCAGG
>JALXEI010000323.1 GCA_027069645.1 Hyphomicrobiales bacterium | reverse complement strand
CCGGAGCGCACGGCCAGTCGCAGAGCTTGCAAATTATTGATCTCCAGTGCTGCCCGGCGGGTCGCCTTGCCTTCAAGACCGGCATTGACCAGCCAGTTCAACTGACGAATGGGCGTCGGCGCGCCTGAATAGGTGATGATGCGATGCTCGTCAAGCTCGCTCATATCCTGCGGGGCGCCATGTTTCTGCACATAGCCCAGCGAGGCGTAGATGTGGAAATGTACCGTAAACAGGCGCTTTCGGATCAGATCTCCCTGAGTCGGCTCGCGCAGCCACAACGCCACATCGGCCTCGCGGTCACTCAGATCAAGTTCATCATCATTGAGAAGCAATTGCAGATTGATGTCGGGATAAAGGTCGATAAAATCCCCCAGCCGCGGCGTCAGCCAGGCCGACCCCAGCCCGATTGTGGTTGTCACCCGCAGGTCGCCAAACGGCTTTTCGGCGCTGTCGATCAGACGGGTTCGAGCCGTTTCGAGGCGGGAAAACATGTCCTGCACAGCGCGATGAAGATGATCCCCCTGCTCTGTCAGCCGCAAGCCGCGGGCATGGCGGTGAAACAATATGACACCAAGTTCCTCTTCCAGCGCGGAAATCTGGCGCGACACCGCGGGTTGACTCATACCGAGTTCATCACCCGCCTTTGTCAGGCTCCCCGCTTCCGCAACAACACGAAAGATTCTCAGTCGATCCCAGTCCATATATCGAATTCCACCTCGCTGCCAATACAGAGCCGCCGAGTCAGGTTTAGGCCGTAAACTCATTGCCTGGTTATATTGAGTTTTTTCCAGGTCAGAAGCAAGCAAACCGGTGCAGAACGGGGCCAGCGTCCCTTTCAGGCCGGCTTGCACCGACGACGCCCCCAAAAAAGAACAATTAAATCAGCAAGATAAATCACCATGGAAATGAATTTACTTCCCGGTATACAAGCGGCTGTTGTCGCCTGTCTTCGACAGACAGGCGTGCTGCACGCACCACGTCGGGGATTTATCCCCAAACCCCTTGTTAAAACGGTTTTCCAGGGGGCGAGCCCTTTGGGGAGTGAAGCGGAGAATGAAAAAGCATCGGTGTTAAATGTCAAGGGGGATGGGGCCCCCTGTTCCCGCTGAACGGGGAAAAGCCCCTCATTGCATACCGGTCCGCTTGCACTGTAGCCAATCAGCCCGAGCAACTGCCACCGCCAAGGACGCAGAATTTTGCGCAATGGGGATGACAGAGCTTGACGGCACCGCCGGCAAACATGCCGCCATCGGCGCGAGCCGCTTCTCGCAGGCTGTGTCCCATTTCAAAGGCCGGTTCATAGGCGATCAGGGTACAGGGGACGACTTGCGGCCGGCTGGCCCCCTTGCGTTTGATCACCATGCGACTGCTGGCGCACATCATGGCATCGGGGCGTATATCGAGCTTGCCCCAGCACTTTGTGGTGATTTCCGGGACATCCTGCTTTTCATCAAGTTCGGGAAACAGTATGAGCTGGCCGGGATCGGTGGCGTCAATATTCCAGTTGCGGGCGGCAATCAGTTCTCCATAGCCCCGGCGTTCACTTTCCTCGCTTTCGTTCCAGATGGTCCTTCCGGCGATATGCAGTGAAAAGCCGTTTTCCGACAACCAGTCCAGCCCGGCGAGCGCCTTGTCAAAGGCCCCGTTGCCGCGTTCCTTGTCATGGAGCTTTTTGCTGTAATGATCGAGGCTGACGCGCAGGGTGATATGGTTGCCATATTGTTGCTGAAGCGCTAACAGTTTCGCGCGGATTTTGGGGCGCTGCACGGGTTTCATGGCGTTGGTCAGAACCAGCGCTCTGAAACCGCGTTCCAGCACCTGTTCCAGCATGTCGGGAAAATCGGGGTTCATAAAGGGTTCACCGCCGGTGAAGCCGATCTCGCGTGTATTCAGTCCGTCGCGTTCGATCTCGTCCAGAAAAGGGATGACTTCTTCTGTGGTGATATAGCTCAGACGGTCATTGATCGGGCTCGATTCGATATAGCAGTTGATACATTCGATATTGCACAGCGTCCCCGTATTGATCCACAGCGTATCGAGTTGACCAAGGGGCACAAAGGCGCGAATCTCACCCGTGGCCGTCCGGTCCGGGTCGGCAAATTTTTCGACAAGGACACGGGTGCCCGAAGCCGGTTGCTGTTCAGGTTTTGACATATTGCTGTGGAGTTCTCCCTGGATTTTTGTTTGCCAACATATCATGAATCGGAAAAATATTTTTTCACATTTTGGTTATGGGGGCGTCAGCCCGTGTTATGTTGTTTATGGTCTGACAAAAACCGAACCGACGCGCAAGACGAGAATAAGATCATGCAACTTTATATATCCCCGACGTCTCCCTATGCCCGCAAGGCCCGAATTGTCGTTCTGGAAAAGGGGCTGGCGGACGAGGTGCGGATCATCCCGATCAACCCCTGGGAAGACCCGTCCGAATTACGCGCCGTCAATCCGCTCGGTCAGGTCCCGGTTCTGGTGACCGATGATCAGACGGTGCTTTTTGACAGTCGGGTGATTTGCCAGTTTCTTGTCATGGCGAATAACAATCCGCCGCTTCCGGGACAGGAGGGTTGGGAGCGTATCAATGTGTTGCGCTGGGAAGCACTTGCCGATGGCATGACAGATGCTGCCGTCAATGCTTTTCTGGGGCGCAAGTCGAATGGTGGTGAACCTGATACACCGGCGATCAAACGGCAGCTTGATAAAATTCGTGCGGCCCTTGAGGTGATGCAGGATGGTTTGCCTGACCTCGAAAGGCCCCTCAATCTCGGCACCATCGCCTGCGGGACAGCTCTTGGCTATCTTGATCTGCGTTTCAGCGATCTGTCCTGGCGCGAACAGGTGCCGCGCCTTGGTGAATGGTTTGATGAATATGCGAAACGTCCGGCAATGGTGGAAACGAAACCGGTTCCCTGACAGTCAAAGTCAGTCTGCCGGTTCGAGGGCATAGGAGCGATTGCAGAATTCACAGGTGATATGCACCTTGCCGTCTCCTTCGGCCATATCGCGCTGATCGGCTGGTGAAAAACCGGCGAGCATCTGTCTGACGCCCGATTGTGAACAGCTACACGCGGCCTTCATCGGCAAGGGCGTAAAAACCCGCACGCCGTCTTCGTGATAGAGATGAAACAAAAGATCGTGCGGGGCCAGCAGCGGGTCGAGAAGTTCGTGGTCGCGCACGGACTGCGAGAGGATCAGCGCCCGGTTCCAGCCGTCATCTTCATCACCGCCAGCCGGATCCGTCACCGGTGCTGTCGTCATATGACCACCGGTCGAGGTCAGTTTTTGCACCATCAGGGCGCCGCCACGCCAGTGCCAGTCTGCCGCCTCGTGATCTGCCTTTTGTGTCGCGTCGAAGTGGCGGGCGATGGCCAGGTGAATAAAGGTCGGCAATTGCTCCGACTGTTCGAAATAGAGATTGGCGGCAGCGCAAAGACCGG
>JALXEI010000322.1 GCA_027069645.1 Hyphomicrobiales bacterium | reverse complement strand
CGGTGCAAAAACGGCAAGCCGCAGAGCGCCTGTGAACACACGTACAGGCCGCATTCCCGCCACTTCACGGGTGCCGGTGACAACAGCTTCGACCGGTCATGAAAAAAATGTTATCATGGCAATGGTGGTGCCGGTATCAGGCGCGCCCGGGGATGGCAGGACCTCGCTGACCAAAGCCATCAAAAAACGTCTCTATGGCAAGGGCATCCGTCTTACAAGTGCAAGGTCGGACAGTGTCTATCAGATCAGGGGTGTTGTGCAACTGGCAAAAGCGGGGGGCGGAAAAGAAAAGATCCGCATTGACTGGCGCGTCTATGACCCGAAAGGCAAGCGCCTTGGTACTGTGACCCAGAAAAACGAGATCCCCCGGGGGTCGCTAAACGGCAGCTGGGGACCGATCGCCGATGCGGCGGCCGGGGCGGCGGCCAATGGTATCGTGAAATTGCTGCCCAAATCCACAAGGCGCGTCTCCAGCCGCTGATCCTGATCTTTTCCGGGTGCGTACAGGTACCGGTCGCCGGATTAATGGCATCACTTTAATTTTTCTGGCGGTTTACACTTTCCCCTCATATTGCTACACCCTCGCGAGGGATTGTTATGCGCACAGGTCCCGGGGTCGATCATGCGAAAAGGACGATACCCTCATGATCAAAGGGGAGAACAGAAGAATGCAGCTGATGGCCGGAAACGCCAACCGACCGCTGGCCGAGCAGATCAGCGAATATATCGACACGCCGCTTTCCAAGGTGGAAGTCAAGCGTTTTGCCGATAACGAGATTTTTGTCGAGATCCGCGACAATGTTCGTGGTGCCGATGTTTTTATTCTTCAACCGACCTCTTTTCCGGCTAATGACAATCTGATGGAACTGCTCATCATGATTGATGCGGTACGACGAGCTTCTGCTAGCCGTATCACGGCCGTGTTGCCCTATTTTGGCTATGCCAGGCAGGATCGAAAGCCGGGACCGCGTACGCCGATCACAGCCAAGCTGGTGGCCAATATGATTACCAGAGCCGGGGCCGACCGGGTTTTGACCCTGGATTTGCATGCCTTGCAGATCCAGGGTTTTTTCGATGTTCCTGTCGATAATCTTTTCGCAGCACCGGTGCTGGTCAAGGACATGAAGAAGCAGGGAGGTACAGAAAATATCACCGTTGTCTCGCCCGATGTCGGCGGTGTTGCCCGTGCAAGGGCTCTCGCCAAGCGTATTGATGCGCCGCTGGCCATTGTTGACAAGCGCCGCGAAAAGCCGGGCTCTTCGGAAGTCATGAATATTATTGGCGATGTCAGGGACCGTTCCTGTATCCTCGTCGATGATATTGCCGATAGCGGCGGGACACTGATCAATGCCACGGACGCTCTGCTGGATGTTGGTGCAAAGGAGGTCAAGGCCTATATCACGCATGGCGTGCTGTCAGGTGCGGCTGTTTCAAGAATATCAAGTTCGCGTATGAAGGAACTGGTGATCACCGACAGTATTCAGCCGACCGATGCGGTAATCGCCGCCGAAAATATCCGCGTGATTTCCATTGATGAACTGCTCGGCAAGGCGATCAAGCGCACCGCCCGCGAGCAGTCGGTCTCCAGCCTGTTTTACTGATCCTGCGGTCTCTACAACCGGGTTTGCGAGCTGGCCGTCTATTTTTTTACAGCCACGGGGATGGTGCGGCGTGAGACGATCTTGACCAGGGCTTCATCACCATTTTGCACATCCGAATTGACGCGATAGGGTTCGCCCGAGGCACGGATGACTTCGATAAGGCTTTCCGATTTCTCGATTTCGCGCTGCATTTCCTCAATGGTCCGGGCCAGTTTGGTTTTTTCGCTTGTATAGGCATTCTCCTGATCCAGGAGACGGTTTTCAAGACTGGCCAGTTGTGCGCGCAGGGTATCGATTTCCTGTTTGTGCTGCCTGTTCTCGCTATCCTGATCCTGGATTGAGGCGAGCAGCTTTTGCACTTCATTCTGGTGGGTGGCCTGAAGGTCCTGATGCATGGCCTGAAGGCTTTCCAGTTCACTTTTATACCGGTTGCCCTTGTTGGCATGGGCGGACAGGTCGGCCTCCAGTCTTTTCACCTGTTCTTCGCGAGCGGCCACATGTTTTTCCTTTTCAGAGA
This sequence comes from Hyphomicrobiales bacterium, assembly GCA_027069645.1. Taxonomy (GTDB): domain Bacteria; phylum Pseudomonadota; class Alphaproteobacteria; order Rhizobiales; family JAKIUO01; genus JAKIUO01. Next base: position 1,321 of record JALXEI010000322.1, on the reverse strand, counting down.
GGCTTTCCTGAAGATTTTTAATGTGTTCCTCGCGGGATTGCAGTTGTTCAAGACGTGCCTTGAGATCGGCCTCAAGGGCCTTCACCTGCTGTTCATGGGCCTCGGCACGCTGTTTTTCCTCCTCATAGGTTTTCTGTAATTCGGCAATTTGCCTGTCATGGGCTTCGGCACGGCTTTTCTCTGTCTCCAGCATGGCACGAAGCTCGCGGACCTGCTCCTCGTGCGCCGTTGCCGTGTCTTTTTCGTTTTTCAGCTTCGCCTCAAGTTCGGCGATCAGCATTTCACGATTGCCGGCATGTTCCTTGAAGGCTTCCAGTTCGGTTTCAAGATGGCTGGTCTTGTCCACATGTGTTTCTGTGATTGATTTTGCTTCGTTCAGCTCTTTTTCGAGTTCAAGAATACGCTGATCCCGTGCATCGGCCATTTGCATTTCGGAACGAAGATAGCGCTCCAGTTCTTCGATGACATTTTCGCGTTTCTTGCTGTGTGTGTCATGGCTTTCAATATGGCTTTCCAGTTCCCGAAGGCGGTTCTGTCTGGTCTCGGTCGTATTGTCGAGACGTATCAGTTTCTGTTCAAGAGCACGAACCTCGCTCTCCTGGATTTTTACATCGAACAGATGTTCGTTAAGGTGACCGGCCGCTTTGCCGCCTGTCGTATCGGGGGCGGGTATGGCGGTTTCCTTTGGCGGCATGGTGCGCAGGCGCTCCAGTTCGCTGACGGTTTCGTCAGGTGTGATCTCTCCGGCCCAGTCGATATCGACGATACCCTTGAGGCGCGCCAGCTCCTTGTCGAGATGGCGAACATATAAAAAAGCCTTGCGACAGCGCGGCCGTTCAGCCAGTTCCTTTTCGGCTCTTGCCAGTAACCGGGCCCGTTGCATCTGTTCTTCACCCTCAAGGGCCTCGTCAATCATGTTCAGGCTTTTGAACAGGTGGTACCATTCGCATTCATAAAGGATTTTTTCGGCTTCCGAGCGCCGGGCCATAATGGCCCTGATCGAGGCCCTTATCGGATCGACATCAAAATTCAGCCCACTCGTGGGGGGAGCAGCAGGAGGAATTTCCACGCTTTCGTCTTCTTCAAATGTGGCCGCGGAAGAAACCGGATCGAGACCCGCAGCAGCAGAAGGATGGCTGGCAACAGCATCACGGGGTACGCGGGGGATCTGCTTGTCACTTGAACGCTTCCTGGAGGCGGGGCGTGAAGGCGTCCGGGCATGCCTTGCAGGGGGGGTGTCGGTTGCAGGGTCGCTGAGCAAACGACTGAAGAAATCTGTTCTTTCCCCTGAACGGGTAAAGTCTCCAAGGGCGCGGATCAC
>JALXEI010000321.1 GCA_027069645.1 Hyphomicrobiales bacterium | reverse complement strand
TTGCGGCTCTGAAGCTCGCCGATCGGGCGATGATCCTTGATACCGGTAAAATTGTCTTTGATGGCACAGCCCGGGAAGTGCTCGACAATGTCGAACTGCGCCACCAGTATCTGGCCATATGAAAACTGTTGCAGATCAATGCGCCCGGGTTGGTGTTGTGTGAGTGTGAGGTGCGATCAAGTCAAAGGGGTCTGCCATGACGATGAAAGATATTCTTGTTCATCTGGATACCAGCGAGACCTGCACACATTGTGTTGCGGCGGCTGCGGCCCTCGCGAAACGCAAGGGGGCCCATCTGATTGGCATTGCCTTTGCGCTTGAAAGTTCCCTGTTGCAATATTATGGCGGCAAACTGGTTCTTGATGTCGGGGAAGATCATGCCGACGCAACGCGCAAGGCTGCACAGGAAGCCGTTGACATATTCGAAAAGCGCACCAAAGAAGCCGGGATCAGCGCCGAAAGCCGTATTGTCGAATGTTCGACGATGGAGATTGCTGACCGGATTTCTTTTCATGCCCGCCATGTCGATCTGACCTTTCTGGAACAACCGGCGCCCGATCGCGAAAACCGCAGCCTCATGGCCACCTTGCTGGAAGGAGTGTTATTCAATAGCGGTCGGCCGGTCTATATCATGCCCTATATTGGTCGTCGGGAATTGCCGATCCGCAAGGCGGTGATCGCCTGGGACGGCAGTTACAAGGCCGCGCGCGCCGTCAATGATGCCATTCCGCTGTTGCAGGACCGCGGTGAAACCGTGATTTTGATTGTCGATCCCGACAAACGCCGCAAATCTCACGGCGATCACCCCGGCGCAGATATCGCGGTTCATCTGCGTCGGCATGGCATTGACACCGGCATTGTTGTGCAGGATTCGGCCGGGCTGGATATTTCCACAACCATTCTCAATTTCGTCTCGGACGCCGGAGCAGATCTGCTGGTGATGGGGGCCTATGGCCATTCCCGGTTGCGCGAACGCACATTTGGCGGCGTCACCCGGACGCTGCTGGATCAGATGACCGTACCGGTATTGATGTCAAACTAGTTTACAACAGCCTCTGATTTGTTCAGACTTGTTTTTGTCTGTTTGGCAATTATTTACAGGGGCAATCATCATGAAAGAACCGGTCAGAATTGCTGTGTCGGGTGCGGCGGGGCATATTGGATACGCGCTTTTGTTTCGCATCGCCGCCGGGGACATGCTGGGAGCCGATCAGCCGGTTATATTGCACCTTCTGGAGATCACACCGGCCCTCGGAGCGCTTGAAGGTGTGGTGATGGAACTGGCCGATTGCGCTTTCCCGCTGTTGCAGGGTGTCGTTACCACCGATGATGCCGAAGTGGCTTTCAGGGATGTTGATTTTGCCTTGCTGGTGGGGTCGCGACCGCGTGGTCCCGGCATGGAGCGCAGCGATCTGTTACAGGCTAACGGAGCAATTTTCGGGCCGCAGGGGCGGGCGCTCAATGAGCATGCGCGCCGGGATGTAAAAATTCTTGTGGTGGGCAATCCCGCCAATACCAATGCGCTTATTGCGCAAAGCAATGCCCCCGATCTTGATCCGGGCTGTTTCAGCGCGATGGTGCGTCTCGATCACAATCGCGCCATGTCGCTGCTGGCGGAAAAAACCGGTTTCCATTCGAGCGATGTCAAAGGGGTCATCATCTGGGGCAATCACAGCTCTACCCAGTATCCCGATTTGTATCATGCAACCTTGCAGGGCAGGCCGGCACTCGAGCTGGTGGATTTTGACTGGTACGAGCAGACTTTTATTCCGCAGGTGCAACAACGCGGCGCTGCGGTCATAAAGGCGCGCGGGGCCTCATCGGCCGCCAGCGCCGCCAATGCCGCTATCGACCACATGCGCAACTGGGCGCTGGGAACCCTGGCGGGTGAAACCGTTTCGATGGCCGTTCCTTCCGACGGTTCCTATGGCATAGCGCCGGGGGTTATTTTCGGTTTTCCCGTCACCTGTCAAAACGGTCGCTACGAGATTGTAAAGGGGCTTGAGATCAGCGATTTTTCGCGTGCCCGTCTTGCGGCGAGTGATGCCGAATTGCGCACCGAGCGACAGGCCGTCGAGTCCCTGCTGGCGGGTTGAACGGGCGAGAGCCAATTCTTTTGCATGGGGTCCTGGAGATCTTTATCATTTTCATTTTGACGACAGCTTTCGACCGTGAATGATGCCGCGAGGCTGCTCGCTCCGGAGCCACTCGGCGGCCTGCGCGATGACCTTGTCCGGTGAGAGGCGGGTTTTTCCCTTGAGCGCACATTCCCATATGGTCAGAATACGCCAGCCCTTTTGTTCAAGCAGGTGCGCCGCTTTCAGGTCGTTGGCAACATTGCCTTCAATCTTGGTGCGCCAGAAGTCGGCGCGGGTCTTCGGCCATTTGAACAGGTGGCAATCATGTTTGTGCCAGAAACAGCCATTGACGAAGATCACGGCGCGATATTTGGGCAGCACAAGATCGGGTTTTCCGGGCAGTTTTTTGTCATGCAACCGAAATCTGAAACCGCGGGCGTGAAGCCCCTTGCGGATGAGGAGTTCCGGGCGGGTATTTTTGCCCCTGATCCCGGCCATCATCTCGCTGCGTTTCTTTTTCGAGACAATATCAGCCATTGATGACCATCTCCGGTTTTTTGTCACCCTTCAGAGCTTTTGCGAGGTGAGGTTGCAGGCCTTTGGCAATGGCCTCGACGACGGGGACAACAACGGCATTGCCAAATTGCTGATAGGCTCTTGTGTCGGAAACGGGAATGATCATCGGCGTCTCTTCCGGCCGGTCGAAACCCATCAGGCGGGCACATTCACGCGGGGTCAGGCGGCGCGGATTTCGGTCCTGTTGCGAAACGAGAATTTCCGAGCCGTCCTTGTAATAGCGTGCCGAAAGGGTTCGGGCGGTATCCTCGGGGCCGACAAGCCCGAAGCCGAAACCGTTGCCTCTGGCCCTGTGTTTGGCGGCGTAGTTTTGCAGATAGTTCCAGAGTTTGTCGGACAGGGTATATTTGTCGTTGACCCTGCCGATATTGCCACAGGTGAAGGGTTCTTCCACATTTTCGGAACCGTCTTGCGGATGCAGGACTGTTTTCAGTTTCGGGCCCTGGTCGGGGGAGGGGATGGACAGTTCTTGCAGGTCAAAAGAAACGGGCTCCCGGAAACCGACCATGAAAAGACGCTCCCGGTGCTGCGGGACAAAACCCTTGGCGTCAATAATGCGATATTGCACATGATAGCCCAGCCGGTTTTCCAGCACATCACGGATCACCCGGAATGTATTGCCCCTGTCATGGCTGGCAAGGTTCTTGACATTTTCCAGTACGAAGGCAGCGGGTCTGTGATGTTCGAGAATTTTCTCGATCCTGAAAAACAGGGTCCCCTGGGTTTCGCATTTAAAGCCATGTGCCCGGCCAAGGGCATTTTTCTTTGACACGCCGGCGATGGAAAA
>JALXEI010000320.1 GCA_027069645.1 Hyphomicrobiales bacterium | reverse complement strand
TGTCCTGCTCACGAAAGTGGAGGAACCACATACCCCAAATCTGTCATTTCGGGATAAATCTGACAATCGACTTCCCTCATAAAACGCAAGGGCTGCGGCGTAGAAACGACTTCCGGCTTCTGCACATAAATTTTGATGGAAGCGCATTGGCAATGTTGCTCTTTTGACAAGAAAACCCCAATCAATCACACAAAATAACACCGGCGATCACAATCAGACCGCCGGTGCCTGAAATTTTCTTCCCACCCCTAATGATTCGCCGATGTCCCGACCGGGCCTATTTGAAGGTGTTGAGGGCCTGAATGATGGCCGGACCGAGGATGACGACAAACAGTACCGGCAGGAAAAAGGTGATCATTGGCACAGTCAGTTTCGGTGGCAGGGCAGCCGCCTTGCGTTCGGCTTCGGCCATGCGCATATCCCGGTTTTCCTGCGCGAGAACACGCAGCGCCTGCGACAGGGGGGTGCCGTATCTCTCCGCCTGCATCAGAGAGGTGGTCACCGATTTCACCCCTTCAAGGCCGGTGCGAATACCCAGATTCTCATAGGCCTGACGGCGTTCCTGCAAATAGGACATTTCCGCCGTGGTCAGGGTGAATTCCTCGGCCAGCGGGATCGACTGGGAACCGATTTCGGTCGACACCAGCTTGAAAGCTGCCTCGATGGACATACCGGACTGCACACAGATCAGCAGCAGATCGAGCGCATCGGGAAAGGCCTTGCGGATCGATTCCTGGCGTTTTTGCATGATATTGTGCACGAACAGCGAAGGCAGATAATAGCCCACCAGAGCTGCACCGATGGCCAGCCCCAGACGCATGATCGGTGCATAACCGAAATCATTGATAAAAGTCAGATAGAGGAAGGCCCCGACACCGACGATGATCGGCATAACAAGCTGAAAGAACATGAAGGCCATAAGCGGCCCCGGGCCGCGCAACCCGGCTTTTTTGAGTTTTTCACGCGTTTCTTCCGGGTCAAGCGCCTTTTCCAGATGCAGGGCCTGAACAATGGTCTTGTAGATTCCCTTTTCCTCATGTCGCAGGGAAGCGCCCCCCTTGCCTGCTGTCAGCGCATTGAGCCGTTCGGCCCGCAGCTTGTCCCGCTCTGTGGATACCGATTTCATGCGGGAATTGAGCTTGCTGCCGGAAAGCAGCGGGCCGACAATGGTCAGGATGGTCGCAAATGTTGCCAGTCCGACAAGCCCCATAATGGCATATTCGGTGGTAAAGAACTGATCAATAAAGTTATACATGATCACATGGCCTGTTTTTCTAGGTTGGACCACACCGCAAACCGGTGCCGGTCATGAAGTCAATCCTGCATACGGTACCGGGCGCACTCGCGCTCTGGTCACCGGTCACCGGTCTCCGGTGCTAGTAGTCAAAGTTAATCATCTTGCGCATCATCAACACACCTATCAACATCCATATGGCACTGCCCGCCAGCATCATATTCCCCGAACGGGTATCGAACAGAATGGAGATATAGTCGGGTTTTGACAGGTAGACAGCCCCCATCACCACGACCGGAAGAGCACCGATGATCATCGCCGAACTTTTGGCTTCCTGGGAGAAAGCCCGGACCTTGCCTTCAAGTTTCTTTCGTTCGCGCAGGACATTCGAGAGATTCTGCAAGGCCTCTGCGAGGTTACCACCGGCAGACTGCTGAATGGTGATGACAATCGACAGGAAGTTGACTTCCTGCAAGGGCATGCGTTCATACATGCGCTCGATCCCCTGACCCAGAGTCACGCCGATTTTCTGCTCTTCAACGATCTTGGCAAATTCCGAACGCAGGGGTTCGGGGGATTCCCTTGCAATAATACCGATACAATCATTAAGCGGCAGTCCCGTCTTCACGCCGCGCACGATGATATCAATGGCATTGGCCAGTTCCTGTACGAATTTCCTCTGACGTCTGCGTGACAGGAAATTCACCACCCAGCGGGGGAAACCTATACCACCAACAAGGATAGCGGCGCCTGTGACATAGGGCGCAAGGCCCTCGTTGACAGAAACAAAAGCCCCGAAACCAAATGCAATGGCGCTGATCAGGCTCAACAGATAGAAAACAGCCGGAGTGATATTCAGACCGGCCTGGGAAAGACGCTTGCGCATGGACAGCTTGCGGTCTTCCCTGTGGCGCTGATCGAGTTCATCCAGCACTTCCTGAACAGCCTTGCGGCGTTTCTGGTCGGGCGTTCCCCGTCCCTGCTCGGCCTTGTCGGTGACAATTCTGGCCAGACGCCTGTTGGTTTTCTTCTCGCCGTTAAAATACGGTGTAGCAATTGCGTAAACAAATCCGCCGACGGACAGAGCGCCGAGCAGAATGATGGCAAATTGTAAAATCTCCGGGCTAAACAAAGCTCGCCTCCTGATTGTTATTTCCGAAACCCGTTCCCGTTTCGGCACTGGCCAGCGCCTCCGCCAGGCGGTGCTGTTCGTTAAAGTACTGGGCCCGTTCCCAGAATTTTGGCCGCGCAATGCCGGTTGAGCGATGATGCCCCTTGATCCGGCCGTTTTTGTCTTCGCCCGTGACTTCATAGACGAACAGGTCCTGAAGCGTGGGAACATCGCCTTCCATACCCACCACTTCGGTAATATGGGTGATTTTACGCGAACCGTCGCGCATCCGGGAGGCCTGAATGATGACATCGACAGAGCCGACAATCATCTCGCGAATGGTGTGTGACGGCAGCGAAAAGCCCCCCATCATGATCATGCTTTCAAGACGCGAAATGGCTTCACGCGGCGAGTTGGAATGGAGTGTCCCCATCGAGCCGTCATGCCCCGTGTTCATGGCCTGCAAGAGGTCAAAGGCCTCGGGGCCACGAACCTCACCCACAATGATGCGCTCGGGTCGCATACGCAAACAGTTCTTGACCAGATCGCGCATGGTAATCTCCCCTTCCCCTTCAAGGTTCGGAGGTCGCGTTTCAAGGCGCACCACATGCGGCTGTTGCAATTGCAGCTCGGCACTGTCCTCGCAGGTGACGATACGTTCATCCTGATCAATAGAAGCTGTCATACAGTTGAGCAGTGTGGTTTTACCCGAACCGGTACCACCCGAGATAACGATATTGCAGCGCACCCGGCCAATGATCTCCAGAATGGTCTTGCCTTCCGGCGTGATCGAACCGAAATCAACAAGCTGGGAAAGGGTCAGCTTGTCCTTTTTGAATTTACGAATGGTCAGGCAGGGCCCGTCAATGGCCAGCGGCGGCGCAATGACGTTAACACGCGAACCGTCGGGCAGGCGCGCGTCGCATATGGGACTTGATTCATCAACACGACGACCGACCTGCGAAACGATGCGCTGACAGATATTCATCAGCTGGGCGTTATCGGCAAACTGAACACCGGCCTTCACGACCTTGCCATTGACCTCGATAAAGGAATTGTGCGCGCCATTGATCATGACATCGGCAATGTCGTCGCGCGCAAGCAGCGGTTCCAGCGGTCCGTAACCAAGGACATCATTGCAGATATCCTCAAGCAGTTCCTCCTGTTCGGATATGGACATGATGACATTCTTGATGGACAGGATTTCCGTGACAATATCGCGGATTTCCTCGCGGGCCACGCTCTTTTCCACCTGCGACAGCTGGGCCAGATCAATGGTGTCGATGAGGGCATTAAAGACCGTTGTCTTGACCGAATAATATTCGGCAGTTCGCGAACCGTCCTTCTCCTCCCCGTTGGCTTTTTTGCCGGAAGCAGCCGCCGGAGCTACCGGTGCCCGATCCACGACATCAGGTCTTTTTTCCTCCGCGAGGGAAGGTATTTCCGAACCCGGGACGGGCGTCATCGCCCGTCCGCCGGTATGCCGGTCACTATCGCTTCGTTTGCCAAACATCTGCATTCACCCTGTTATTTTCGGTTCAACTTCCCGAGAAGTTTCGCAATTGCCGAACCGCTCTCTTTTCTGTCGCCCGATATTCTTGCGATCCTTGAAGCCAGATCGTTGAACTGATCGGCCGCCTTCGACCGGGGTTCATATTCCTGGATCATCTGACCATTATTGGCCGCTGTACCGAACAGTTGCGGATTGAAATCAATCACAGCACCGATTTCCGCCCCCAGTGACCTGCTGAAATCCGCAAGCGAGATTTCCGGGCGTTTGGGTACATTGACCTGATTGAGCACGATATGGGGCGGTTCATCATTGGCGCGTTCTTTTGCAATCAGATCCAGCAAATTCTTTGTGTTGCGCAAACTCGCCAGATCGGGCGTTGCCGTAATCACCACATCATCGGCCTGGATCAGCATCTGCCGCGACCATGCGGTCCACATATGCGGGATGTCCACAAACGAATAGGGCAGATTGGAGCGCACAACATCAATGACCGTGCTGCACTGCTGGGCCGAAAGGTCATAGACATTGTCCAGCGTGCCAGGTGCTGCAAAAAGCGAAAGATTTTCCGAGCATTTTGTCAGCAAACGGTCCAGCAGCACTTCATCCAGCCGGTCAGGGGCCGTCAGGGCATCGGCAATACCCTGCACCGGATCCTGGTCAAAATCGAGCCCGGCTGTCCCAAAGGGCAGATCGAAATCCGTGATCACAACCTCGGTGCTGGTGATCTTTGACATCGCCCAGGCGGTATTGTGGCAGATCGTCGAGGAGCCGGCGCCGCCCTTTGCGCCCACAAAGGCAATCACCTCGCCCACCGGTTCGGCGTCGGGATCCTCGTAAAGGCTGGCGATTGACTCAATGATCTGGACAGGCTGCAACGGCGCCACCAGATATTCACTGACCCCGCGCTGGATGAGGGCCCGATAGAGCACCACATCATTGACGGAACCGATCACCAGAACCTTTGTCCCCGAATCACATGTTTCGGCCAGCTGATCAAGATCGGCCAGCATGGAATCCCGATCGGCGAGGCTTTCGATGATGATCAGATTGGGCGTCGGGGCCGTTTGATAGAAGGCATGGGCAGCCCGAACACCGCCCATCTGTACGGTCACATGCGATTTTGCCAGACGACGATCGGCCGCCGCGCCGGAAATGGCCTCGGCCGTATCCTCGATTTCGCAAAAAGCCTGGACGGTGATCCGCGGAATAATGCGGGCCCTTGGCCGCTGGCCACCGGCATTCGCCGGGGCCGCTGCTGCCTGATATTCTTCCTGTGTATATTCGACGCTGCTCATGTTAGTTTCCTACCGCGCTGCTCAGAGTTGTCTTCTGATCCTTGGATTTCTTCGTTTCCGTGCTGTCGCCCTTGACATATTTATCCCAGAGCTGGTCACGGCGTTCACCCGAACGAGGAGATTCATCACGTGGTTCGACAAGGTCCCTGGGATTGGCCACCATTGCCGCAAAATTGGCCTGGTTGGCGCAAGCCAGTTGCTCACCGGGTCGATTGGCATATTCGCCACCAACATCCCTTGTCAGCGGTCCACATTTGGGCCCCTCCGCCTTGTATCCGAGATAGGAGATGATAATCGGTGCCTCGGGGTCACCCTTGGGCGAATAGGGGCGCAAACGGACCATCTGGCGCACGATACCGTGGCTTTTCATGCTGTCCCTGATATCATTGAGAACATTGAAGGCGGCCACTTCATTGGGTTGCCCGGCAGGCGCCGAAAGGATCAGTTTCCCCTCGCCCTCGCGGCGATATTGCTCCACAAAATTCCCCAGTTCCATTTTCTTTTCGGAATTCAGACCGTAATCACCACGACGAACCGGTATTTTCATGCGGATCATCTGCTTCGAAACCCTGATCGGATGATTGCCCTTGGCATTGGTCACAATCATCCGCCCCAGCTTGACGGCGCGATCCTGTCGGGTTTCACACCCGACCAGTCCGGTCACCAGAACACATCCGGCGACAATCCTGATCATCATGTTTTTTTTGCTCATAAGAACTCTCTTGCTCGCTGCTCGCTCATTGCCCGATAACGCCGGGGGCTGCACAATAGACATTATATTTACTCCTTGTTCCCTGGTGTTATTCGACAATAAAGCCATAGTCGCCATGCTGTCGGCCGCGCGGCAGACGACCACGCCGCCCGTAAACCCTGTTGAAATGGCCCAGCAGATTGGCCTTGCCGTCACTCGCTTCCGCATAACCGACATCGGGTGTCACCAGCTTGCGATTTGAAACAGGCTTGACGATATAAGGAGAGACAAGGATCACGAGTTCCGTCTCCTGCTTGACATAGTCACGCGAGCGGAACAGCGTTCCGAGTACCGGCAGATTCTTGAGGCCCGGCAGACCGTTTACCGCCTGACGCGTTTTCTCGGAAATGAGACCTGCCATCATCAGCGAACCGCCACTTGGCATTTCAACCGTTGATTCCGCATTTCTGACAGCAATGGCCGGCAGCGTAATACCCCCAATCTGAATGGCCCCTTCCTGGGAAATCTCGCTGACCTCCGACTTGATTTGCAGGGAAATTCGACCTTCTGAAAGGACAACCGGCGTAAAGTTCACCAGCACACCAAATTTTTTCCACTCAACCGATATGGTGTTGTTATCCGTTGCAACCGGGATCGGGAACTCGCCGCCAACATGGAATTTGGCCGTCTCCCCCGATATGGCCGTCAGATTGGGTTCGGCCAGCGTGCGGGTCATACCATTGCGTTCCATCGCCTTGAGGATTGAACTGGTTTGCAGATTCCCCGATGTCGATCTCACGCCCAGACCATTTGCCGAATAGGCACCGTCAGGCAGAAAACCGCCGGCAATGACATCCTTGCCCAGCGCCGAGAAGGGTGTATTGCTCAAAAGGCTGAATGTCGTATTGCCGGCTTTGGCGACGGCACTCAGATTAACCCCGAGCTGCTTGATGATCTCGCGGTTCATCTCGACGACCTGAACCTTGAGCATAACCTGCTCGCGCGCCTCGACCGCCAGCATGTTGACAACACGCGTCGCGCCTTCCTTTTCGGCCCCGTCCTTGGCGATGAAACGACCAACGATATCCGAGGCACGATTGGAGTCCGCCGGTGTACGAACCGATCCGGTCATCACCACATTGTTGTTGACGCTTTCCAGCCTGATATTGCTTCCCGGTATAAGGCGCTTCAAAAGCTTCATGACCGGGGCCATATCCTGTTCAACACTCACTTCCAGCGTCAAAATCTGCTTGCCGTTGCGATCAAAGAAGAAGGCATTGGCCTGACCGATTTTAAGGCCGATCAGATATATCCGGTTGGATGTGTGAACAACGGCATCCATCAGTTTGGGATTGGATACCAGCACATCGCGCACAGGCGTCGGCAGTTCGAGAACCATTGACTTGCCAAGACCGATCTTGACAAATTTCGGCCCCTTTCGCGCGTCCAGCGAGCTAATTCGCAAAAACGAGCGGTGATTGCTGCTCTTCGCTTCAGCGGCCTGCAATTGTCCCCCGCCCTGCATCACAAATGCGGACATGGCGAGCAGCCCGGCAGCGATCAGCGATATGGGAGTCGCCAGTCCTTTATTGATCTTCATCATCACACTAACCTTCTTGAATAATAAACAGATAACCCGGTATCGTTCCGGCTGTTGCCTGCCGCAGCAGACAAGCGCCTAGTCGACACCATACGCTTCTGACGCAACACCAAATTTCAGCATCCTGACGCTGGATGAACTCACACGGCGTTTCTTCGTATCGCCGTCCTTCCTTGAAGCATCGGCGAGAGAGCGCAGGGACAGCCACAGCTTCCCGCGCGAACGGGCCTGGGTCACAACTTCCACCTGCGTTGGCGAAAGGGCCAGCGTCGCTGTCTTGCCCTTGATCGACTTCTGGCCGTTCCTTGTTTCGAAAGATGTACCGATGGCCAGCACGCGAACATTGTGCAACAGGGTCTCGCTGGTGGACTGACGATCAGATCCCTTGCCGGATTTGCTTGTCAGAATCACATCGACCCGGTCATTGGGCAAAATCAGACCACTGACACCGGCGGCATTGCTGATCTCGATCGAGAGAGCCCTTGTTCCTGCGGGCAGGATCGCGGCCATAACCCCGCCCTTTTCCGCCTTGATCAGCTTGTTGGCCCGAATCGGGTCCCCTGCCCCGATGGCAAAGCGGGCCACGGAACCGGTAAATTCCTTTATCGCGCGCGGATGACGTCTTTTGGTGATATAACCCCGCGCTGCGGAACCGGGCCAGGGCTGCCATTTCAAATCCCTTGATTTGATTCGGCCGCCAAGACCAATATCGGTTTTGGCCACCAGAACCTGGATTTCCGAAACTTCCTGTTTGACTATTTTGGTCCGGGGGCTTTTGACCATATTCTTCATCAGCAACATGGCCAGCCCGGCGCATGCGACGGCCATAGCCAGTACAATTATTCTTCCGCGATTCATTTGATACAGGTCCTTTGACACAAACGGTTGCCACATAGAGTTGGGGCCAGTGTCGCGCAACATGGTCAATGGAGTGTTAACTGCCGTATCATTTTCGGAAAAATTACCCTGGCCCCACGAAAAAACCCCGCAAAAATGCGGGGTTTCATGTCAACAAAAACTTTTTTGCCTACAAAATACCGGTTACCCAGATGGTATGGGGATAGATCATCAGTCCCGAGATCGCCAGCGCGACACCATAGGGCACACCTTCCCTCGGATCGTGTAGACGCATCAGCCAGTTATATGACAGGAAAGACGGAAGCGCCGGCATGGACCGCAGTTTCAGGATTGCAATGGTCAAAACACCACCTAGCAAGCTTGCATAAAGAGCATAGTCGAGAAGCTGGGTCGAATAGCCAAGCCACAGGCCGGTGGCCGCAAACAGTTTGGCGTCACCGCCGCCAATCCAGCCCATTGCGAACATGCCCATGCCGATAACCAGCAGCACCAGGGCCACGCCGATATGCATGGCAAAATCACTCCATGTCAGTCCGGCGAACGGCGCCAGCACAATAAAACCGGCAATCAGTGCCAGAGAGATTTTGTTGGGAATTGTCATGGTCAGGATATCCATGCTCGCCGACAATAGCATGGCAAGCGGAAAAATGGTCAGGACCAGCAGTTCAAGCATATTCAGATACCTTTGATATTCATGGGTTGTGTGTCTTGCATGTTAGCACAGGCCGGTAAATCGACCGTAAAACCGTTAAAGCTCACTCATTGGCCGTTGCGGCTTTATCCCATTGCTTCAAGCTGTTCGGTGTGCTTTTTGACAAATTCGAGTTCGAGATACCAGCGCACAAAGCGTCCCGACACCCACCAGCTCAGGGCCGCAATGGCAAATCCGAAATAGGCATCAACGGCATAGTGCCAGCCCAGATGGATGGAGCCAAGGAAGATGGCGAAGGCAAACAGGCTGCCGGCAATCCCGGCCTTGCGATTAATCCGCCATCCCAGCAGAGCAATCATGAAAGCGGCTGTATTATGCATGCTCGGCATCGCCGAAATGCCCGAAACCAGACCCTCGCCATTGTTAAGATAGGCCTGCCACAACATTTCCTGTGTATCCACGGCCCACAGGGGAACAATTTCGCTCGTCGCATGCAGATAGCTCATCAGCGGCGCGTAGGGATTGACCCCCTCTACCAGTTTCCCGTAATAGACCGGACCGGCAGAAGAAAAAACGATGGCCAGCAGTGAACCGCCAATCGACCAGCTGATAAAATAGGCAATGAGATATTGCAGCCGCAACGCACTTTGCTGTTTGGCAAAGGCCATCCACACCCAGGCCATCCAGATCATCACAAACCAGAAATTGTAAACAATATTGAGCAGAAAGGTAACAGGTGCATAGCCCAGCAACGGGTGCAAGATCCGCCAGGGATCCATTCCGAAATGCACTGTCCTGTCAAGTTCCATCAGGGTCGTGTCCCATGCAAAGGGATGAACCATCGGGACCGCATCCTTGATGGTCGAAAAACACAAAACAAAATAAATCAGCACAAAAATCATTGGAATGGCGTTCAGCAGCCTCGCCGGCGTACCGAGAAACTTCCATATATCACGCAGCAGATACAGGGTCGGGCTGCCCTCGGGACGCACATAAACCACCATATTCAGGAACCGCATGATAACAATGCTTAAAAGAGTGGTGGGAACAATAAAACCGATGAAAGAACGCAGCATCCAAAACGGACCCGTTTCAATATGCATACCAGCCAGATCAACCACGATCTTCAGACCAAGCAGATAGGCGGCGACAAGTAGAAAAAACACGCCATGCGCCATAAAACTGTGCGCCAGCTGCACCATAAAGGTGCGGGCCTTCGGGAAAAACTCTTCCATCAGGCCCGAAGGGATGACAACATCGCGTACACGCATAGGACTTCCTTCCTGATACTCGACAACATGAACACCGGAGCTTTCACACCGGCTCACGCTTTACATTGCCGGTCACAATAGCAGGCGCTGATTGATATTTGACTAATGAAACAACGGGTTCTTTCATTTGCCAAATCAAAAAAACCGCCCATCTTTCGATGGGCGGCTCTTTTCATCATCACGCATAAAGCGTAACGATAAACACCTTAGTCAACAGTTGTGTCGATTTTGGCGTTGATGTTTGTGTACATCGTGTCCAGACTGGAACCGATGGTGTTCACAGCAACGATGATGGCAACGGCGATGCCCGAAGCAATCAGGCCATATTCGATAGCAGTTGCACCGGATTCGTCGTTGGCAAAGCGAGCTACAAACTTGGTCATATTATAATACTCCTACGTATTTACATTTACACAGCACTTGATCCAGACATCCGGACAATCCCCGAAAGAACGACCCTGCCGCCTGAACTGATGTCGAATCTACGCAAAAGTTCTTGCCATCCTGTTAATTCGCGTGGTTACCAAAAACTTTTTTGAAAAACCCGCTGCACATAGTTAAGTTATTGTAACTTCGCCTATTTTCCTGTCACACTGACAGTATATATATACAGCCTCCCCTTCCCCTGCCTGCCCGATCGCATTTATCTCGCAGACATTTACCCTTCCTTCACCATAACCGGTTCTAATAAACGGCAGTGTAGCCAGAATAGTGAGTCCTGAATATGCCTTTTCAAAACATCAAACGGTTATTTGTCATGGAGAGAATCATCATCTCCGCCCTGTTTACCGTGATTTCGCTTGGTGCCTTTTCCTCCAGCACTTCCGCAAAACCTATCAATGTTCTTGTGGATGAAGCCAGAGTGATCAGGCTCAACCGTCCGGTCAGTGAAGTGATCATCGGCAATCCGTCGATCGCCGATGTGACCGTTCAGAGCAAGAACATGCTGATATTCACCGGGAAATCCACCGGTCATACCAATGTGATCCTGCTCGACGAAAACAATCGCCAGATTTTCAACGAGAAAGTCCATGTCAGCACCAGCAATGAAAGCGGCATGGTTGTTCTTCAGATGGGGAA
>JALXEI010000319.1 GCA_027069645.1 Hyphomicrobiales bacterium | reverse complement strand
CGCCAATATCCGCATTCTGCATTTCACATGGCTGGCCTTTTTCATCAGCTTTCTGGTCTGGTTCAACATGGCGCCACTGCTTGGCACCATTCGCGATCATATGGGCCTCAGCGAACAGCAGGTCAAAACCCTGCTCATTCTGAACCTGGCCCTGACCATTCCGGCGCGTGTCATTGTCGGCATGCTTGTGGACAAATTCGGCCCGCGCCTGACCTATTCGCTGCTGCTGATGACTTCGGGCCTGTTGTGCCTCGCCTTCGCTTTCGCCCAGGATTTCAAAACCCTCGCCCTGACACGCTTTCTGCTCGGTTTTGTCGGGGCCGGGTTTGTTATTGGCATTCGCATGATTTCCGAATGGTTCCCGGCCCGCCAGACCGGGCTGGCGCAGGGTATTTATGGCGGCTGGGGAAATTTTGGTTCCGCCGGGGCTGCTCTCAGCCTGCCCATGCTCGCCTTGTGGTTTGGCGGTGACAGTGGCTGGCGCTATGCCGTGGCAACAACCGGACTGATCGCCCTGCTCTATGGTGCATTCTATTATTTTGCCGTCACCGATACCCCCAAAGGCTCAACCTATTTCAAGCCCAAAAAGATCGGTGCAATGGAGATTTCAAGCCCTGGCGATTTCGCCCTTTATTGTCTGATGCAGGCCCCCATTTTCGCCGCTCTTGGCGTTCTGGCCTGGAAACTCTCCCTGCCCAATGTAGGACTATTGGGCGAGACGACAAAATGGGTGGTTTACACCTTGCTACTCGGGCTTTATGGCTATCAGGTTTTTCATATCTACAAGATAAACAGCCATGTGTTTTCGCAAACAGTACCGGCAATTGACCGCTATGCTTTTCGACAGGTTGCCGTTCTGGACCTTGCCTATATGGTGACCTTTGGCTCGGAACTTGCCGTCGTTTCCATGTTGCCCCTGTTCCTCATGGATACCTATAAACTTTCCCTGCCCGTGGCCGGATTGCTGGCGGCAAGCTTTGCCTTTACCAATTTTATCGCACGCCCCGGCGGCGGCTGGATCAGTGACCATTTTGGCCGCCGCAAAAGCCTGCTGATGCTGCTCGCGGGGCTTGCTGCGGGCTATGTTGCCCTGTCAACCATCACCCCGGCCATGCCGTTGCCTCTGGCCATCATCTTCATCATATGCTGCTCGCTGTTCGTCAATGCAGGCAATGGTGCGGTCTATGCCGTGGTGCCGCTGATCAAACGCCGCATGACAGGTCAGATCGCCGGCATGGTCGGCGCCTATGGCAATGTAGGCGGTGTCATTTTCCTGACCGTGCTCTCTTTTGTGGCGCCCGAAATATTCTTCCTGACCATCGCCGGCGCCGCTTTCATCACTCTTGTTGCGGTTCTGTTTTTCCTTGACGAACCAAAGGGACAAATGGCCGAAGTGCTCCCCGACGGCACGGTTGAAATGATCGATGTCAACTAGGCCGTATACTCACAAACAGGGTCGAAATGGCAGGAGCAGATTTGTTATTCCGCAAGGCGCAACTGCGTAAGAAACCTTCCGGTTTTCAAGAGCTTGCAACACAGCGGGGGGCTAATTATGCGCTGGCCTGCTCCCCGAAAATCAACCTGCCTCCTGCAGAAACCCTGTCAGGCCCGCATAAACAAAACACCCGCAGAATTAATTCTGCGGGTGTTCTTTCACATGATCTGTCAACCTCGAAAATCAAATGACTTTCGGAGCCTTGCCGGATCAGGCATTCATCATGGCAACCGCTGTGTCGTTCATGCGGTTGGAGAAACCCCATTCATTGTCGTACCAGGAAACAACGCGGATCAGCTTGCCGTCAACAATCTGGGTGAGATTGCTGTCAAAGCTTGAGCTGTGCGGGTCATGGTTAAAGTCAATGCTCACCATTTTCTTGTCGACATATTGCAAAATGCCTTTCATGGGGCCTTCCGAGGCCTGTTTCATGGCACTGTGAATTTCCTCGACAGAGATTTCGCGACCCGGTACGAATTTCAGATCCACAACCGAAACATTTGGCGTTGGCACGCGAATGGCGGCGCCATCAAGTTTACCGGCCAGTTCCGGGAGAACCAGACCAACGGCGCGGGCGGCACCGGTCGAGGTCGGGATCATGGAGAGCGCCGCAGCACGCGAGCGATACATATCGCGATGCGGACCGTCATGCAGGTTCTGGTCACCGGTATAGGCATGAATAGTGGTCATCCAGCCATGATCGATACCACAAAGATCGTTCAGCACCTTGGCCATTGGTGAAAGGCAGTTGGTTGTACATGAGGCGTTGGAAACCACCACATCATCAGCCGTCAGCGTGTCATGATTGACGCCATAAACAATGGTTTTGTCGGCGTTGGTCGCCGGAGCAGAACAAAGAACCTTTTTGGCGCCGGCATTGACATGTGCCATCGCCTTGTCCTTGTCGTTGAAGATACCGGTGCATTCCATCACCAGATCAACACCCATTTCCCCCCAGGGCAGCTTGCCGGGATCGCGTTCGGCCAGCACCTTGATGGGACCACCGGTTCCGGCATCCATTTTGTCGCCTTCAAGGGTGATTTCCTTTGGATATTTGCCATGCACACTGTCAAACTGCATCATGTGAGCATTATGTTCGGGAGAGCCCAGATCGTTGATGGCGACGACATTGACGTCTGTACGACCGGATTCACCAATGGCTCGCAGGACATTGCGGCCAATACGTCCAAAGCCCGAAATTGCAACATTGATAGCCATGTAAAAATTTTCCTTCGTAACTTGCCGGGTGGATATGTGCACCACACCGGTTGTCCTCGGCTTCCGGAGCCTCGTGCTCCGAACTCGCCCCCTTGTAGCGGGTCTTTGGCAGCAAACTGCCAGTCACAGTTCATGCATCAGGACCTGTACGGAACAGAAGATTTTCATTGTCCACAGGATCCGTTTGAATTGTGATGCAGCGTATGGCAACGCTGTTCCCGCCCTTAATGCTTTGTTGGCAGCACAGAGTCAATGGTTTAGACTTGTTCTCAGGGATGAAATTTGCGGTTTTTCATTTCCCGGGCCGGTGTCTGTACATTATTGTCCCGGTATGTCAGCGAAAAAGATCACGAAAGGTCGATCTGATGGGTGAAGTGACCATAACCATAAACAATCGAGCCTTCAAACTTGGCTGTGATGACGGCGAGGAAGAGCATCTGGTCGCCCTTGCGGATCACCTTGGCAAGCATGTTGAGCAGTTGCGCAAGACGATTGGCAAGGTCGGTGACGAGCAACTTTTTCTGATGGCCGGCCTTATGGTTTGTGATGAATTGTGGGAAGCCCGAGACCTGCTCATCAAGACCAGGGAAATGCTGAAAAACCAGGCGGCGACAAAAGAGCGCATGGCGGATATCGCATTAAAAAAAGCAACGTCGGAGGTCGCTGTCAAAGGTTCGCGCCCGGAAGACCGGACAGTAGCTGACAGATCGCAGCCGGTTTCGCCACAGGCCACGCCATCTACGCGGCCTGATCCTTCCTGAGTGGAAAATTTACCGGCATCAGAACTTGCCCTGCCCCGAGGCCGCCGCATCAACCTTGATAAATTATACCAGGGACACCGGCCCGCAAAAGTCATCGCCTGCGCCATCGCGTATTATTTCGAGCTGCCATTCACGCAATTGGCTCTGACTGTTCCAGTTTTCTTGCAGGCAGAGCACAAAACAGCTCAGCCTTTAACAAAACCTGAAACAATGAAATATTCAAAGAAGGACTTTTTCAGATGAAAACCATCAATAAAATCTCGGCTGTCATGGTTGTCGGTATTCTTTCGCTTGCGGCTTCCTCTTCGGCCTTTGCCGGCTGCTACGGATATTATTACGGCTGGTAGAACAGGGAAACAATTCCTGGAACGGCAGGCTATGGCGCTACCGGACATTTGTCCGGTAGCGCTTTTTTACGTGTCAGGAGACTTGACGCGCCCCCTGTTTCCCTGCACTTTTTACAAGTGAAGCAGCAGTGCTGCGGGGTGCGCCAGGAGCCATGAAGTTCCCCCGGCCTATAATCTTCCATTGGGAGCCGACGCTGCCAGGATCGTGGTCCTGATCATTTGGCGCCCACCTTGTTTAAAGGGACCTGGAGGAATTCAAAGCGTTCCGGCGGCTCATGCGGCCTGCTGTCTTCATTCCCGCTCACTGACGATATCGACCTCACACAACGACAGAGCGGTTTCTTTTATCTTTTTTCCCGAAATATTCTTGCAAATTCAAAATTTTACCGAAATGTTCGGTTATTCTGCATTTTTACAGTGGACATGGTTTGTTCTTATGTGGTACATATAGTGAACATTTGCAGGAAACAATCCGGACAACAGGCGGGGGTTTGTGAATTATGAGTAGCGGTTTTACAGACATGCCTGTTATCTCGAAACAGATCTGGAAAGAAAAATATGCGCTGAGGGATGATTCCGGTGCGCTGGTCGAAACCGATATCAGGGAGAGCTGGCACCGGGTTGCGCGGGCGGCGGCGAAAGCCGAGAAAAAACCGCATCGTCGCAAATGGCGCAAGCAGTTTTACCGGCTCCTCAAGGATTTTGCCTTTTTGCCCGGCGGGCGCATTCTGGCCGGTGCGGGGGCCGAGCGCTCTTTGACCCTGTTCAACTGTTTTGTCATGAACCGTATGAAGGATGACACTTCCTCGATCTTCGAGACCTTGCGTGAAGGCGCTCTGACCATGCAGAAGGGCGGCGGCATAGGGATCGATTTTTCGACCCTGCGACCGGCCGGTGCACTGGTGCGCGGGGTCGGGGCCGACGCGTCGGGCCCGGTCAGTTTCATGCATGTGTTTGACGCCATGTGCGGGACGATCCGGTCATCGGGGGCGCGGCGCGGTGCCATGATGGCAACGCTGGATGTTTCACATCCCGATATTGAAGCCTTTGTCAGTGCCAAATCGCAACCGGGCCGGTTAAACAATTTCAATCTGTCGGTGCTGATCAGCGATGCCTTCATGCGGGCCGTTGACGCAGATGCCGACTGGCCGCTTTGCTTTGATGGCAAGGTTTATCGAACGGTGAAGGCCGGGGCGCTGTTTGATCGGATTATGCGCGCCACTTATGAGCAGGCGGAACCTGGCGTCCTGTTCATTGATCGCATTAACAAACGCAACAAACTTTCCTGGTGTGAAAAGATATATACGACCAATCCTTGCGGGGAGCAGCCCCTGCCACCCTATGGCGCCTGTATGCTGGGGTCCGTCAATCTGACAAGGCTGGTTGAGCGAGCCTTTGAAAAAGAGGCGCAGCTTGATGAGCAGCGGCTCGTGAAGCTAGTACGCACAGCGGTGCGTTTTCTCGACAATATCATCGATATATCGGTCTATCCGCTCAGGCAGCAAAAACGCGAAGCGAAAGCCAAACGCCGCATCGGCCTTGGTGTGACCGGTCTGGCCGATGCGCTGGTGATGTGCGGGGTGCGCTATGGCAGCAAGGCCTCCTTGCAGATGGCGGCGCACTGGATGCAACTCGTTCAAAAAACAGCCTGGCTGGCAAGCTGCGAACTGGCCCGCGAGAAGGGCAGCTTTCCACTTTATGACGCCGGACAATACCGGAAGACAGAGGCCTTTCGGGAACTCGACAGTGATATTGCCAGCGCCATCAGGACCAGTGGATTGCGCAACGGTCTTTTGACATCCATAGCACCCACAGGCACAATTTCCCTGCTGGCCGGCAATATATCAGGCGGCATCGAACCGGTTTTTGATCTCGCCTTTCAACGGACCATGCGTCACGGTGATGGCGCGGTTCACACGGAGCAGGTCGAGGATTACGCCTGTCGTCTGTTTCGCAAACTAAAAGGCCCGGATGCCCCCTTGCCGGACAGTTTCGTCACGGTGGCTGATCTGAAACCGGCCGATCACCTGGCCATGCAGGCCGCCCTGCAACCCTTTGTTGACAGTGCCATATCAAAGACGGTGAATTGCCCTTCCGATATTTCCTTTGAGGCATTCAAAACGATCTATAAAGACGCTTACCGGCTGGGCCTGAAGGGATGCTCAACCTACAGACCCAATGCTGTAACCGGTGCCATATTGAAAAGCGCTTCGGTTATGAAAAAGAATTCTCCCGTTGAGCGGAAACCGCAGGATGCGGAGCAAAAACCGGACAGGGACATTCGCACCGGTTTACAGTCCGCCCTGCCTTTGCCCCCGGTTCCGCCAGCAGAGCCTGTTCGGCAAGGTGACGGTGACAGGGATAACGGGCGGCAGATTGTCTATATGACCGATCCGATGGAGCGGGGCGAAAAGCTCGCCGGATATACCTGGAAGCTGCGCTGGCCCGATAGCGAACACGCCATCTACGTCACCATCAATGATGTGATCGTCAATGAACGTCGCCGACCATTCGAGATTTTCATCAATTCCAAAAACCTCGAACATTATGCCTGGACGGTCGCGCTCACACGGATGATTTCCGCGGTCTTCAGGCGTGGCGGAGATATCACCTTCGTTGTCGAGGAACTCAAGGCCGTCTTTGATCCGCGCGGCGGGCAATGGATGGAGGGGCATTATGTGCCAAGTCTGCT
Organism: Hyphomicrobiales bacterium; assembly: GCA_027069645.1. Lineage (GTDB taxonomy): Bacteria > Pseudomonadota > Alphaproteobacteria > Rhizobiales > JAKIUO01 > JAKIUO01. The sequence goes on along the minus strand of JALXEI010000319.1, from coordinate 4,800 downwards.
GGCTGCCATCGGCAATATTATTGAAAAACACCTTGAAGATATCGGGTTTTTGCAAAAAACGGAATCGCAGGACAGCGAGGCGCAACTCTCACAGAATATGCGGGCGCGCTATTGTCCGAAATGTTCACAACCGGCTGTTGTCTTTCAGGAAGGCTGTCACGAATGTCGGGCCTGCGGTTACTCCAGATGCAGTTAGGCACGCAACTTTTCGCAGCAATCTCTTCAGACAGGCGTTCATTACGGGACAAATGGTCGGGAAAACTTCACCAAAAGAACAGCCTTGAGCCACAATTTATCACAATTCGGGTACTATGACATCATGGTAACCATAGCCATCAGGTTTAGCGGGGACATTATGGGAAAGACAGCTTTGAGGCTTGTTGCAACCTCACGGAAAACAGACAGCAAAGAGATCGATATGGCCGGAAACACACCGAGTTCTATCGATACATGCGGCATAGGTCACGGTTTTCATTACTGGCAGGGCCTGACCGGCGCGCGCTATTTGCACAGTGTTTACACCTTGCAGGATTGTCCGGAACTGCCCCAGGCCAATTTTATTATCGTACGCAAACTGGAAAACGGCGATGCCATCCCCCTGTCCATAGGTCAGACCATAGCAGATGCAGCCTCCCTGAACCTTGCGCATATTCGCCGGAAAGCGGCGCAACTGGGGGCCAACGAAATCCATATTCATGTCATGACCGATACACGCAAACAGCGCGATGATGTCGAACGTGACCTCGTCAAAGGGCAATTCCTGCGGATCGAAAAAAGATTGCGCGCAATGGCAGCCAACAGCTAGCCGGGAAACAGTAACAACCCGCAACAGGGTGAGAAATACACAGTCAGGCTGTTGTCTCGCGTTCATGCAAAAGCGTCCCGGCCCCGTGTCTGGTAAAAAGTTCCAGCAGCACAGCATGGGGCACCTTGCCATTGATAATGACCACAGCGTCAACACCCGCATCGATAACCGTCAGGCAACTTTCAATCTTTGGAATCATGCCGCCGGTGATGGTCCCGTCGCCGATCAGTTCACGGGCCTTCGCGCGGGTCATGACCTCGATCAGCTTGCCGTTTTTGTCCAGCACGCCCTCAACATCCGTCAGCAATAAAAGCCGTGTGGCCCGCAAGGCACTGGCCAGCGCTCCGGCAAATGTATCGGCATTGATATTGAAGGTTTCACCCTCGTCCGAAACCCCCAAAGGGGCAACCACCGGGATGATATCGCTATTGATGATGGTGTTAATAATATAGGGATTGACATGATAAGGCTCGCCGACAAAACCGAGGTCAATCGCCTGCATCAGATTTGATTCGGGATCAGCCACTTCCTTGCGCAATTTGCGGGCAATCATCAGATCGGCGTCCTTGCCGGAAATACCGACCGCCTTGCCGCCCACGCCGTTGATACTGGCGACAATCTGTTTGTTGATGGAACCGGCCAGCACCATCTCGACAACCTCTATTGTCGCCTTGTCGGTAATACGCAACCCTTCAGCAAAATCGCTCTTTATCTGAAGGCGCTCCAGCATGGCACCGATCTGCGGCCCGCCACCATGCACAACAACCGGATTAACACCGGCCTGCTTCAGCAACACAACATCGCGTGCAAAAGATTCCGAAAGCTCCGGATCTCCCATCGCATGGCCACCATATTTGATTACCACGGTCTTGCCATCATAACGTTGCAAATGAGGAAGAGCATCCGAAAGGATCCGGGCTTCGGTATGGGGCGAAACCTCTTCCCCGACGGATTTTTGCGTTTTGACCGGTTTGCCCTTTTGTTTGTTAATCATAATTTCGTCTTTTCTGCCTCTGTCTCCCTGCCGGTTGCAATAATATGCATGATAATTGCAGACATGCACATGGCTTCAATCACGTGGCAGAAGGACAAACAGCCTGTGATACCGGTTCAGCGCCCTAAAAAAGCCTGGAGTCTGTATATACAGTAAAGCACGAACTTTCCATGACTTTTACGGCGCAGGACAAACAAATTGTTCTTCGTTCCGAAACCGGCAGACCAGAGGGATTTTATGGGGCTTGTACAGGCCAGAATGGAAACGGCAGTCGAGACATCGGCGCAACTGATCGAAAGCCTGCATATGGCCCGTGAAGTGGCGCTGAAAAGCAATGTTGCCGAAGTTCTCCCGGTTCATCTGGTTCTCGCCATGCTGGAAGATGACGAGTCTTCCTTTCTGCTGGAAGCCTATGGTGTTGATTTCAAAAAACTGCGCGCACAACTCGGGCGCCTGGTCCAGAAACAGGTTCGCCCCAAAACACCGGAAAAGCACGCCGTTTTTTCCTCCGATATCGAGAAAATAATGCAACATGCGCGGCTCCAGGCGCAAAAAAACGACCTGGTCGAAGTCGACAGCAACCTGGTGCTCGCCGTTCTTCTTGGTGACAGCACGGGCTTTTTGCGCAAATTACTCAAACCGTTCGATCTTGATATGTCGGGAGTGCTGCAATATCTGGAGTTGCGCGAAGGCAAAACCATACAGATTGCCCCCCTCCCAGCACGATCTGAAAAGACACCCCGGTCGGTCGATACGGGTGCGGGTAAAAACAAACCTGCTGTCAAAGCCGTTCGGGAAGCATCGGCCGCAACGCAAAAACCGGCACCACCCCCTCTGGTTCACCCTGCAAAAAAGCGCAAAATGGCGAACACGAACGCAGACAGCAGCAAGCGCGAACCGTCCCCGCCAGCCCCAACAATACCTCCTGCCGATACACCCTCTGCAAGCCCTGCCAAACCGCCGGCAGCGCCCCGGGCTGCCCCCCGGCCCCCTTTGGCGGCACCCCGGCAACAACCGGATGTCCCGCCCGCAACCGCAGCAAATGCCACACAACAACCCCGGTCTGAAAACACCGCTATCCCTGCGAATGAGAAACCGGCTGACCGGATGCAGCAGCCTCCTGCACCCCTTTTCCCCGCCCCTGTGAAGGACGAAAAGACCGATAACCCGGTCAGCCCGGCGGTCAATCCCGGTGTTCTGGCCAAATCACCGGAGCTCTCAAAGTCGCCCCGCCCGGCTCCTGCCCCTGTTCCTGCCGCGAGTGGCCTGCGGTCGATGTTTGGCAAAATTGGCAAGGTCATATCCGCAGGAGACCGTAAAAAGGACAAGGAGTCCCGCAAAGAGAAGCCGCCATCCCCCGCCAATACTTCTGCTGCAAACGCAAGCGCCACACCGCCTGCGGGCAAGCCTCTCCCCGGCACGCCGGAGACAGCAGCACAGACACCGGAACCGCAACCACCTGCGAGCATCTCTTCGACAGGGGCTGACGGGTCAAAACCGGTCGCCGCCAACAATAGTCAGACGGCACCGCTGACCGCGACCAGGCTGCTGCCCGGAACACCTGGACAGAACGACGGTGCTCCCGAACAGCCATCAGGTGAAACTGCCGTCACCAACAGCAAAGACACGCTTTCTCCCGAAGAACAGGCCGCAGCCCGTCTGCAATTGCACAATGCACGCCGCACCCGCCGCCGTCTTGCTACGCCAGCGGATACCGGCAATGTTCAGAACCTGTCGGCCACCCGATCCGTTCTGGAAAAGGGCCGCCTCGTGGAAAACGTCCCGCGCCGCATGAAAGTCAATGTTGCCAGCCGGGCCGAGGTGCGTATCACGCGGGCGCAAATGGAGGAAATCAACAGCGAGTTCGACAGTCTGGGAAACAGCCACATCCATGAATTGTCGGTCACCGAGGCCATGACCGTACAGTTGCGTGCTCCGGGCAGCGGTTTCCACATCGAGAATCTGTCACCACAGACCCAGTGGATCGATCGCAATCAGCGTCATGTCAACGATGCCGATTTTGGCGCCTGGCGCTGGAATGTCACCCCGACAAGGCCGGGCAAATCCCGGCTGCAACTGGTCATCTCGGCACGCACGGTCGATGACGAAGGCACCATCCATATTGCCGATATTCCCGACAAGATCATCGATATATCGATCTTCCGGGACCACGTTCTCATCCTGAAAAGAGCCGGTTTGATCACCGCTGTGGCCCTTGCAGGTATCGCCCTTGGCAGATATGGCGAAACAGCCGCGGCATGGATTTCGGGCCTGTCGAATCATCTCGGCTAGGCCGTAAACTCTTATACCAACCGCCCGTGATATTAAACAATTACAGTGAATACACTCATTTCTGCAAAGTGTTGTATCCTCTTTTCTGGCACGGGACTTGCTGCAATCAGCACAACCTCTTGCCATATGACCCAAACTGCGGTTTTTATGGCACCAGTGAAGGAAATGATGCCCCCGCAGCTGGCGGGGATAACAGCGACGCGAACAACATTCAGGGCTTAACTCTATGACTGCTACCTTTTTTGAATATCTCGGCTGGGTCTCGCTCTCGCCCAATCTCAGGGAGAGTTTTAACAAAACACTGCTTGATGCCGAACAACACCGTCATGGCACCGTCGAAATCGAGCACCTGCTTTATGCCCTTGTGGATGATCCCGAAGGGGCCATTGCCCTGACCGCAATGGGCATTGATCGCGACGAGTTGCGCGACAAACTGGCCGATCATCTCGATGCCATTCCGGCCGGCCCCAAAGTCGAACTTTCGGAACTGCAACCGGCCCGGTCGCTGAAAAAACTGATGGCAAGGGCTTCCGATCAGGCCGACAACGAGCATGACGACTATATTGATGGTGGTGATGTGATCCGCGCCCTTGGAGACTTTACCCGTTCAGGGGAAAGAACAGATTTCTTCAGTCGTTTGCTCAGCGACCCTGCAACCGACACCCCCCCTGCAAGGCATGCCCGGACGCCTTCACGCCCCGCCCCCAGG
>JALXEI010000318.1 GCA_027069645.1 Hyphomicrobiales bacterium | reverse complement strand
TTTCGGCAGTTTTTTAGCGATAGCGTCCATCGTCACCTTCTCTCACCTTCAATTTGGTTGCGGCCCGAAATTGTGTCACGGGTCGTATACAGGCAGAATAACCGTTTCCGGGCGCGGTTGGCTCTGCGGCAAACCGCCCCTGGCAAGCTGTGATCATCCGTTATATGCAACAGGATTGCCTGTCCGATCCGCGCCTTGCGGTCACCTTGTTCAGGTAACCATATATATTGGTCAGGAATGTGCTGCAAGTATGAAGCTTGTCTAATATATATTTATTGTGCCCTATAATGGAATGTTCAGATGAATGGAAGCGGAATTTAACTGATGCGGAACAAGGGATGAAAGAGCTTTACACCAGCGAGATCATGTCCTTTGCCGCTCATATTCCCCATATTGGCGAACTTGAAGGGGCCGAGGGACACGGAAAGGCACGTTCCAGACTGTGCGGCTCCAGTCTCGAAGTCCGGTTGAATATGAAGGCAGGGGTCGTCAGTGACTTTTCCCAGCAGGTCAGGGCCTGCCTCGTGGGGCAGGCTTCCGCAGCCATTCTGGGTCACAGGATCATCGGCAGCTCGCGCGCCGAGATTGCCGGTTTGCGGGAACAGGTCCGGTTGATGCTGGAGGAGGAGGCGCCACCACCGGAGGGCAAATGGCAGGATTTTGCGCTGCTGGCCCCCGTGCACAAATATAAATCGCGCTATTCCACAGTGCTGATTATATTTGATGCTGTGCTGGAGGCGATGGATATGGCGCTGGCAAAGGAGGGGAACAGGGATGTCTGAGCAAAAGAACGGAAAAAAAGCCTCTCTGGCGGTTGCCGCAATGGATGATTTGCCGCCACGGATCGGAACCGGCTATCCGTCTCCCTTTGATCAGCCGTGCCAAAAGAGGAGCAAAACAGCCCTTGGAGACGCTGTCGGTCTTACGCAATTCGGGGTGAACCTGCTGCAACTGCCGCCCGGGAGTTGGTCGGCGCAAAGACACTGGCACCATAACGAGGATGAATTCATTCTTGTGCTGGAAGGCGAGGTGACGCTGGTCAGTGACGAGGGGAAGAGGCTGTTGGGTCCCGGAGATATTGCCGGTTTTCCGGCCGGACAGGCAAACGGTCATCATCTTGTTAACGATAGCGATGAACATGTCAGGGTGCTTGAAATCGGCACACGGGCCGAAAACGAGACAGCGATCTATCCCGATGTGGACCTGAAGGCTGTCGGTGCCGGGGGCAAATATCGCTTTTTGCACAAAAATGACGAGCCATATGAATGAAAATGCTTCACAAAACAGGCAGGAATATTCTGCGCGGGCCGATCCTTTTCTATCGCTATGCGATTTCGCCGTTTCTGCCCGGCGCCTGTCGCCATGTACCGACCTGCTCCGAATATGCGGCAGATGCGATTGAACTGAACGGGGCCTGGAAGGGCGGCTGGCTGGCGTTTTCGCGGGTTTTGCGCTGCAATCCCTGGGGATCCCAGGGGCTGGATCCGGTGCCGGATATTCGCTGTCAACATGAACCGTTCTATGCACCGTGGCGCTACGGGTGCTGGAGTGGCTCACATATCACGCAAAAATTTACGGCAAAACCGGCTCATCGTGATTGTCATGAAACGAACAACGGAGAATAGGATCTTGCACTGATCTGGCACGGTGTTTGCTTTTTACAGCATTGAAAACACTGACACATGCCCTTGCATTTACATACACAGACAATCTTTCGTATTTTGCCAGCACGCAAATACAACACACAGCATAAAAAACCGGGCTTTCCTGCGGCCCGGTTTTTTTTGTGTTTCGATTAAAGACCTGATACCAAACTACAAAAAGTCTTACCCTTGTATTTCGCTCGGGTTCTGCTCCCCGGACAAGCGCAGCGCAGAGCCGGGGCCCAGGGCCGCAAGTGATATACTTTTGTTTTTGTGTATTTTCTCAACGCACTCCCTTTTTGCTGCCCCTGGATCCCGGATCAGCGCTGTCGCTTGTCCGGGAAGCGAAACATCGAGGCAGGACGATAAAGGTGAGTCATTCTTTTTGCATTCCGGTATAACCCGCATTTCTCGCCATGTCACCGGTTTACCCCGGCATTGAAACTCAGGATTGTTTTTGCGCATCGTTCTCCTGTTCTTCAGGATGGCGTTTTTGATCCGCTTTTTCAGAAGCGTAATGATGGTATTTGTCCTGTGCCTCTATGAACAGGCGGCGGATCTCGGGATATTCCTGCTTGATCTGTTTTTCCAGCTCAAAAATGATCGCTTCGACCTGCTCGGAAGGCAGGCGGTCAACAAAATCGACGCTGAGGGCCAGCAAAATATCTTCGGGACCAAGATGCATGGTGCGGACCTCGTTGATATTGCCGATGGCCTTTTGCCCCCTGACGATATTTTTCACGCCGTTGACAACAACAGGACTGGCCGCTTCGCCAATCAGCAGGCCTTTTGTTTCAAGGGCCAGCAAAATGGCGGTCCCGGCGAGGATCACGGCAATCACCAGAGAGGTCGCACCATCAACCCAGGGAATGCCGAAGGTATGAGAGATGAAAATACCCGCAAAGGCCACAACAAGCCCCAGCATGGCGGCGGTATCCTCAAAAAGGACGGTGAACAGGGTTGGATCCTTGGAGCGCTGAATCGCCTCGAACAGGCCGAAATTGCCCCGCACCTTGCCAAACTCGCGATAGGCGACGTAGAGGGCACTGCCCTCGAAGATCATCGCAAATCCCAGCACGGCATAGTTTACCAGTGGCGTGCTGATGGGCTGCGGATGCATGACCTTGTGCACACCTTCATAAAAGGAAACACCGGCGCCAACAGCAAAAACCAGTATGGCGACGACAAAGCTCCAGAAATAGACTTCCATTCCGTACCCGAACGGATGCTGATCATCCGGAGGTCGCTTTGCGCGCTTCAGACCATAGAGCAACAGGCCCTGATTGCCGGTATCCACAACCGAGTGTATCGCTTCCGACAGCATTGCAGAGGAGCCCGTATAGGCGGCTGCCGCAAATTTGGTCAGGGCAATCAGGGAATTACCTGCCAGAGCGGCAAATATAACCTTGCGTGAACCATGTGCGGCCATCAGATCTCCAGTCCGGTTGCTCTTGTTATCCGTTCCCGGGATGCGTATAGATCAAAAACAACCTGTTTGGTAAAGAATTTTTTGATTGCTGTTTGTAAATCTTCAGTAACGGTTCCTGTTTTTCGTGGTGTGATTGTGAAAAAAGCTTCGTCTTGTCGCAGTTGTCCCGCCTTGACAGAGTGAGGTTGTCAACTATATCAGCGGTTCAAATATTCACAAAATTGAATATTTAATCTGTCAGTTACAGCCGATCACGATCAGGGGTTTTCGAGGGGCTTTTTCTCTCTGCTTCAAGGGCCCTGGAGAACAGGTCCCTGTCGAAGCGCAGGGGTGGGGCAGGCGGCTGAAGCGACGGGTGGCAGAAGGACATGATTTTG
>JALXEI010000317.1 GCA_027069645.1 Hyphomicrobiales bacterium | reverse complement strand
AACTTGCAACGCAGCGGGGGAGCAAATATGCTCCTGCCATTTCGATCCTGTTTATGAGTTTATGACCTAAACGGTGTTACTCGTCGCCGGTGCCAGGTTCCTCGGAGAAATATTTCTCGAATTTGCCGGTTTCATCGGCATATTTTTCGGCTTCTGGCATGGCCTCTTTCTTGACAGTGATATTGGGCCACAGCTCGGCATATCTGGCGTTGATTTCCACCCATTTATCCATTCCCGGCTCGGTATCGGGCTTGATGGCATCAACGGGGCATTCCGGTTCACAGACACCGCAATCAATGCATTCATCGGGATGAATAACGAGAAAGTTTTTCCCCTCGTAAAAGCAGTCCACCGGGCAGACTTCCACACAGTCAGTATGCTTGCAGTTCACGCAGCCATCGATAACGACATAGGTCATATTGCTTCTTTCTCCCTGAAGATTTCATGTCTTTAGTGCCCCCGTGGCCAGAGTCTTGTCAAGCATCGAAACCGGGGAATTTAATAGATTTAGAAAAAATAGATCAAAAAAAACGCCGGACAAGGGCGGCTGGTATACCCGAAACACGCGAAGATCACCGAAAAGTCAGCGATAAACCGTTGTCCGATCAACAAGGTACACCGGTTTGCAGGCGAGATGTCCATAGCTACCGGCTATATCAACTCTCGTGATAACGACCGTCCCGGCGCAGCCTGTCAATCTGGCGTCTTTCGCGTTTGGTGGGGCGCCCGCTCCCCCTGTCGCGTTCGGGGCGGGCCGGTTGAAATGGCGATTGTGGTGCAGGGGCGGGGGTGAGGTCGGTGTAAAGAAGGGCTGCTTCCGTGGCCGGACCGCGGCGATGCCCGGGGGCAAGCACTTCCAGAACATGAACGCGCCGGGCGATTGTCACCGTCACGACGTCACCGACTCTTACGGCATGGGAAGCGCGGCTGATTTTCTCACGATTGACCCTGACCTTGCCATCCCTGACGAGCCTTGTGGCTTTCGAGCGTGTTTTGACCTTGCGGGTGAACCACAGCCATTTGTCGATACGGATCGAGGTGTGAGGCATGAGGATTATTTTTTCTTTTGTTGTTCCAGTTGCTTTTTGAGATCACCAAGGGCGGCAAAAGGCGAATTCGGGTCAGCACGACGGGGCGCGCGATGCGGCCTGCCGGTATTTTTCCGATCCTTGCGGGTAGCACCCGTTTTTTTTCCGTTCTTGCTGTGAGCGCGGTGTTTGCCGTGTGTGGGCCTGTTTCCGGTATCGCCGCGGCGCTGTCGATGCTGGCCCGGACGTGAAAATTCCCGTCGCCGGGGACGCCAGATTTCCTCGAAGATTTCCGGCACCTGTTCTTCGCTGTCCGGGGCATCGGTGGCAGGAAGCGTAACATGGCCCGCGAGGGCTTCAAGGGCGGCCCGGGAGGTTTTTTTGGCCCAGGGGCTGTCGCTTTTGACAGGGATTTTCCGGCGTTCCATGACAAAACCAAGCGCTGGCAGGATCTCTTTTATTTCTTCCCAGCTACAGCCGAGAATGGAGAGCATGTCGGCCTGAACGCGAAAACCGCCATTGCCCGTGGTTCCGGCCGGTCGGGGAGTGGTGCTTTTGTCTGCGCGCCAGACAACAAGGGGGCGGATTTGCTGATCCAGACGTTCCAGCATGTCCATACGCACAACGCGAGGCCCGCAGGGCTGAAAACCGGCTGTACGATAATATTGTTCGGGCCGTTTATTATCGGCAATATCGGAGGTGAGCCCGGCGCGGGGCGGCTCCGGCAGATCGTAGGGTTCGATATGATCTTCGGACTGGTCATTCAATGCCCACAAGAGCAGCAGCATTTCGGCGGCGGCCGGTTTCAACAGAGCCGGGATGAAAACATTGAAAGCCCCGAAACGCACCCCGTATTTGCGCAACGGTTTGCGGGCCGTCTGGTCGAGCTGACGCAATTCCTGCGCCACATCCGATCGTTTCAGGCTGCCGAAATTCTCCACAAGCTGAAAGGCCAGCCCGCGCGACAGGCCGGTGATATCTTCTGCGGTTTGCAAGTCGACAAGCGGTTTCAAAACTTCGCCAATGAGGTTTGCCAGCCAGCTTTCGAGGCGTTTGATGATGCGCTCGCGATCCCCGGCGTCAAGATGTTCGTCGGAAAACAGCAATGGTGCCGGTGAGAGGATATTGTCCGAGCGTTCAAGGCGTCCGATTACCTCGCCTTCAAAAAGGATATTGCCGGTCCGGGTCAGGGTAAAGGAACTGTCCCTTGCGGCGACAAGCTGCCCGGCCTTTTTGGCCAGTTCACCGGCAAGGATGCGGCTGGCGGCATTTCGCACGGCCTTTGCCTCGCGCCCGCCGGCATTGCCATCGGGACTGTAGCAAAATCCCTGCAAACGCCCTACAAAATGTTTTTCCACGTAAATATCACCCTTTCTGTCGATCTCGGCAAACAGTTCTTCATCATCCCGAAGGCGACGTACCAGAACCGATGTCCGCCGGTCAACAAAACGTTTGGTCAGCTTTTCATGCAATGCATCCGACAGGCGGTCTTCTATCTCATGTGTGCGCTGTTGCCAACTTTTCGGGTCGCGAAGCCAGTCACGGCGACTGGAAACCGCTGTCCATGTGCGAATATGGGCGATACGGTTGGCGAGCGTATCGATGTCGCCGCTGGTATTGTTGGCATGGGCCACCTGGTCCTCGAACCAGGTCTCGGGAACAACACCGCTGTCGCTCATGATATATTTGAATATGGCAGCAATAATGTCTGCGTGCTGTTGCGGGGAAACATTGCGGTAATCGGGCAACTGACAGACATCCCACAAACGTTTCAGTGACTCGGGGTCGCGGGCCAGCATCTGGACATCGGCGTCCCGCGAGAGTGTTTCCAGTGCCTGGCTGTCATCGCCGGTACGCGTTCTGACAAGATATGTGCTTTCAGGGGTATGAAGGAGACTGGCCCGCAAATGGTCAAGAGAGGAAAAGTCAAGATTGCTGTTGCGCCATTGCAATGTTTTCAGGAGCGGAAAATGATGCTCCTCAAGCTGGTCAACAAGTTGTTGTTCGAAAGGTTCGACATTGGCCGTGACGCCAAAAGTTCCGTCATTGAGGTGGCGACCGGCGCGCCCGGCAATCTGGGCCAGTTCCGCGGGCCGCAAGGTGCGGTGGCGCTGGCCGTCAAACTTGCGTGTACCGGCAAAGGCGACGTGATCGACATCGAGATTAAGCCCCATGCCAATGGCGTCGGTGGCAACGATAAAGTCCACATCTCCCGACTGGTAAAGCGCCACCTGGGCATTGCGGGTGCGTGGTGACAGGGCCCCCATGACCACCGCAGCGCCGCCGCGCTGGCGACGGATCAGTTCGGCAATGGCATAAACGTCGGAGGCGGAAAAGGCGACAATGGCCGTGCGCCGCGGCAGGCGCGAAATTTTTTTCTGTCCCGCATAGATGAGCTTTGAAAGGCGTGGCCGCGAGACGATATTGACATTGGGGACCAGTTGCTGAATGACCGTTTTCATGGTTTCGGCCCCCAGCAGCAGGGTTTCGTGGCTGCCACGCATGTGGATGATGCGGTCGGTGAACACATGGCCGCGTTCAGGGTCGGCGGCAAGCTGAATTTCGTCTATGGCGAGCAGGTCCACCTTCACGTCACGGGGCATGGCCTCGACCGTGCAGACATAGTAGCGCGGATTTTCCGGCTTTATTTTTTCCTCGCCGGTAATCAGCGCGACATTTTCGGGTGCCGTGCGTGCGCATAGCTTGTCATAGACCTCGCGGGCCAGCAGACGCAGGGGCAAACCGATCATGCCGCTTTCATGGCCCAGCATGCGCTCGATGGCGAGGTGGGTCTTGCCGGTATTGGTGGGCCCCAGAACTGCCGTAACATGGCGAACAGGGAAGGCCTTTTGGGCAGATGGTTTGAGGCGGGATCCGTGATTCGAGGTCAATGAACAATTCCCCCTGGTATGGTTTTGGCCGGTGAGCGGATTACCGTTTTTTTCACGTTCCTGGTTCTACAGACTGGCGCAAAGTTTGCCGCTCAATCCCGATTTTTTGGGCCGCCCGGTCTTTTTTTTGCGTTTTGTACCGGGGGGCTTGCCCGGGGCCGATTTCGCTTTTTTTCTGTTTCGCACGAATTCAAGGATCAGTTCGCCCAGCCCCTCTTCTTCAATCAGATCGGCTGCTTTTGCAGCTTTTAACCAGGCAAGCTCGCGCTGGCCTTTTTCCGGCCAGTCGAGATACTGGGCCCGGACGCGAAGCGGATAGACATCCACCTTGCAGGTGATACGGCGACCATCATCGAGTTGTTTGAGATAACAGAAGGACCCTATGGATTTCCTGCCGATCTTGCCGGAGAGCCCGGCCTCTTCAAAGGCTTCGAGGGCCGCGAGCTCCGACGCCGAGAGTTTTTCTTCCGGCCAGCCCTTGGGAATAATCCAGCGTTTCGAGCGTCGCCTTGTGATCAGCAGCACCTCGATATGTTTGCCCCTTTTTATATAGGGCAATGCCGCATATTGTTTTCTGATTTTCATTGAAAAACAGCTTTATCTGACGAGCGCAATCTGGCGACCGCTGGCGCTGCGGATATTGAAGCGGGCGAGATAGGCGTTGGCCCTGCCGACGGGCAATGGAAGAACAAGACGATAGGGGGCATAGTTGCGGCTGCGCGGCAGAGGCATCAGCCAGAGTTCGATATCGCGATTGCGGATCATGAACTTGACGTCTTTTTTAAACGGCTTGTAGCCGGAAATCGGTTGATAGCGCACACGGCAGATAATCACCGGCCCGGCATAGCCGCCCGACTGGGAGCGCCTGACACGAACAGAGCGCTTGTAGGACAGCTTCAGATTGAAACGCTGCTTGCCGTCATATACGGGAATCGTGCGCGCACAGGCGGAGCGATGGGATTTACCCGTGCGACTGATCAGCATCAGGGCGCTCATCGGGTCCATGACCTTTTGCAGATGGGCGCGGGTCACCGGCACATGCGCACTTGACAGTTTTTTATTTGGTATGCGGCGCACCCGAACGATCCGGTTACCGGAAAAATCCATTTTGACATTGCCGCGCTTTTTGCCACTGGCAAAGGCAAAGCTGTAGCTGGAGGGGTGTGGCCGGTTGCCGCTGATCGTGCCGGTGGTACGCGTTGAACCGCGCCAGCTCAGATTGTTGAATATGGATCCGAGCAGGGGAATCGAAAGCCGCGTGGCCGATTCCAGGTTATAGCGATGCCCCCTGATGCTGGAGGTAAAATGCAGTTTGCCAAGCTGGATGCCGTTATAGTCAATTTTATAGGTGGCCGAAATCGTTCCCTCCGCCATTTGTGCGAAGGCTGGCGGGGCTGAAAACAGTGCAAATGACAGCCCTGTCAGGGCGATGAGCCGTTTTGATCCCGATTTAACAAAAGAAACTGGCATATGGCCCTACTCCGAAATTCGCTCTTCGCTTTACCGATCAGGTCGGATTGTGATGATCTGTCCGTTTCCTTCAAAGGGACACCCTTGTCCGCCTTTTCAGGTTTCGGACACCCCCCCGGCACCCGTTGTTCGATCAGGAAAACACGGGCAGGAATCATACAATCGGCCCGAGTATATCCCAAACATCGTTAATTAGGTCATAAATTCATAAACAGGATCGAAATGGCAGCAGCAGATTTGTTTTCCCGCAAGGCGCAGGTTCGCAGGAAACCTTCCGGTTTTCATGAACCTGCAACACAGCGGGGGAGCAAATCTGCCCTGTCCGCAGGATGCCAGAAGCCCTGCAATCCGCGGCCAAAATGATCTTGCACGCACAAAAGTACGCGCTGCGATCATTTTAACCTCGTATTTTTGCGCTTTTGGCACCATTCTCGACCCTGTTTACGAGTTTATGACCTAGAAGCCTGACCTTTGTATTATGCTCGCGTCATTAAACGATCTCGCTCCCCGGGCAAGCGCAGCGCAGAACCGGGGTCCAGAGTCGCAAGTGATATGCTTTTGTTCCTGTTCATTTTTTTCAACACACTCCCGTCGCTCTGCTCTGGATCCCGGATCGGCGCTGCCGCTTGTCCGGGAAGCGAAACACCGGGACAGAAGGAGAAAGGCGGGGCACCCTTTTTGTATTCCGGTATGATAACGAACGTAAAAGGCCGGTCTTTACGCGCGCGAAGATCAGTGATGATTGTCGATCAGCCTGGTGACGACATAGTTTTTCAGGCCCGAGGCGTGGGTATATTCCTTCATCTCAAGTTGCTCGCCGGTCCAGGGAATACCGGCCGACAGCTGGCTGACTGTTTTGACGGATTTGCCATTTTCCAGTTTGACAACAAGACGATAAATCCCGTTGCGGCCATTTCCCCGTCTGGCACTGACGATCGTGCCGCGCAGATTTGTGGTGGCTGTTACCTTGTCAACCCGCTGCTCTTCCTCATAACCCATGAACAGCATGAAAGAGAGAACGGCAAGGGTCGCAGCAAGGGCGATACCACCATATTTGAGGCGCTGTAGAAGGATCAGGCGATCCATGCGTTTTCGTGTTTCCGGCTTCATTGCTTCTGTCTGTAAAAAATATCAGTTCCTGTTAATCTGATCCCTGAATTGCTCAAAGGAGCCGATCCAGAACCAGGCAATTTTTTCATCAGGCGTTTGCACCCCGAGGGTTCTGTAGCGCAGACCGACACGGAAGGAGAAAATCGGCATTGTTTTGTGCACCTGCTTGAAACGCAGGCTGGCATGGGTCGGGTGTTTTTGCCAGAGCTTGTAGTTTTTTTCTGCCAGCTTGCGCACATCTTCGGGGAGTTCGTCAAAATTTTTCCAGTAGCTGTCTTCGCGCAGATATTCATCAGCAGGCAGGGAGATGAGATGAAAGGACAGGCGACGCTCTTTCTTTTCATAGGCTTTGAGAGCCTTTCGGGCCGCCTTTTGCAGCCAGGCCTGTGCAGCGTCGGAGGCGACCAGCCTGTCCCACTGGCTTTTGTCCTCAATGCGCTCGACGATCTCCCAGGCGATACGATCCCGTTCTTCCTTGGGAAGGGTCATGAGGGCAATAACAGCCTTGTCAACGATTTCACTCATTTGACGTGTCCCTTTATATCAGCATATCAGCTCGCTCTGTCCCGAATGCATGCTATACCTGTGATGAGAAAGGAGCAATGCGACAAACAGAGCGGAAATCCTAAAACGGATTGAAGCCGTTGCGGGCCAGGGAACCGCCGACAGAAGAGGAAGCTGTCCGGGAGAAAATCTGCGGGGCGCGGTCGATCACACGGGGACCGAATTTCTGAATTTCAAGCACGGCAAGGCCACGCTCGGATGTCCCGTCGCGGCGCAGTCGGAACAGGCCGTCGACTCCGGCAAAGCCCGAGTTGCGAGTGAGCTGACCGGCCGTGTAGCGTGAACCATAAGGACGTTTTGACAGGGATACTGCAAGGCTGACGGCATCATAGGCCAGAGAGGCGATGCGCGGCGGCGCCTTGCCATAGGTGGAAGCATAGCGCCGGGTAAATTTTCGCCAGCCGGAGGGATCAGGGCCCGGGAACCAGCCCTTGCGCAAGGGTTTTTCACGACCGATATCACTATAGTCCCAGCTCCCGGTGCCAATCAGCTTGACGGCGGTTGTATCGACTTCGAAATAGGGCAGGATCGGCGAAAGGGTCGGTATGACCTTGGCGCCGGCCGGTATGAACAGGGCATCAATTTGCGGCTCGACCGGTTCTTTGGTTTCTTCGTTTGTTGTGCGGGCCAGTCTGGCAATTTCCTCAATGGGGGCCAGCATGCCATTGGGATCCACGGGAAAGCGTTTCAGGGCGACAAGTTCTGCGCCATTGCGTTCGATGGATTTTTTGAAGGCCGCTTCCACCAGATGGCCATAGGCATTGTCGGGAATGAGTGCGGCAAAGCGTCTTTTGCCCCGGCTGATGGTGAAAGAGACGATGCGTTCGACATCCTGACCGGCGAGAAAGCTCAGCAGATAGACGCCGTTACCGGCAACTTTCCGGTCTGACGAGAGCGCAACCATCGGAATTCCGGCTTTTCGGGTAACAGGCGCCGCGGCTTTGACATTTTTGGAAAACAGCGGTCCGATGATCAGTTCGGCACCGGAATTGACCGCTTCAATGGCTGCCGCTCTGGCTCCCGCGGGTGTGCCTTTTGTATCCCTGGGTGTAAGGATGATATCGGGATTGTTAAAATCGAACATGGCCAGCTCTCCGGCCTGTTTGAGGGCGGCAGCGATTTTACCGCTATTGCCTTTGGCGGACAGGGGCAGCAGAATGGCGACCTTGACGCCCTTTTGCTGTCGCACCCGTTGGGCGGAGGTTGCCCTGATGCTGTTTTCGGCTTTTTCGATCGGGCTGGCATTTTTATCGACCGTCGGGTTTTCGACAACAGCCCCCGCCAGCGGCTTGTTGGCATTGCCGCTGCCGCAGGATGACAAGGTCAGGGCCAGAAAACCGGCCACGGCGAGCGCGCGACCGGCCCGCCACCACGATGATTGCCCGGTGCCGGAATGTTTCAAACCCGGTATTGGATGTTGTGAAGTCACGTTTGTTGTTGCCCGTTAACCTGTTTTCGTTCTTCCCCGTCTCCGGTTCTTATACACCAAACATGGCCCTGACGTGACCGCGAAGAAGATAGCGGGTTGATTGATGGTGACGCTGTGGCCAATATGCCAGCAGCGTGAAGGCTGGCCCCCTGTTCCTTACCCGATCGCGGGATAAAACAGGCGTTCCTATGGAATTGAGTGTATATGGTTAAACAGGACAAAACAAAAAATGAAGCCTTGCAGGAGCGTGTCAGTCAGGTTTTGCTGCGTCAGCTTGCGGTTCCCCTGTCGCCAGGGCTTTATCTGGTTGCCACACCTATTGGCAATCTCGCCGATATCAGCCTGCGGGCGCTGGCCATTCTCGCTTGCGCCGATATTGTCTATTGCGAGGACAAGCGTCATTCGGCGCGATTGCTCAATCATTACGGGATTGTTGCGCCGTTGCGCAGCTATCACGAGCACAGTGCCGGACGGGTGCGCGACGCGCTTTTGTCGCTGATCAGGGAGGGGCAGAGCGTCGTTCTCGTTTCCGATGCGGGGACACCGCTGGTTTCGGATCCGGGATACAAGCTGGTGCGCGAGGCAAAAAAACAGGATTTGCCGGTGATCGCCATACCTGGCGCGAGCGCACCACTTACGGCGCTGGTCAGTGCCGGTCTGCCGACGGACAGCTTTACCTTTGCAGGTTTCTTGCCGTCCGGAAAAGCGGCGCGGCAAAAGCGTCTTCTGGCATTTGCCGGTTACAATAGCACGCTGGTTTTTTTTGAATCACCCAAACGCCTGAAAGCCAGCCTGGAAGATTTTGCGCGCTGTTATCCCGGGCGGAACGGCGCGGTGGCGCGTGAAATGACGAAATTGCATGAAACGGTCCTGTCCGGTCCTCTGAACGAACTGGCCGATCATTTTGCCCGTCAGGAGAACATCAGGGGCGAAATCGTTATTCTGGTTGGGCCGCCGGACCTTTCGAGCGAAGGGCCGGATGAGGAAGAACTGGCCGGGGCGCTTCGAACCGAACTGGAAAAGGGCAGCTTGCGTGATGCTGTGCAGGCAGTGTGTGCGAAATTCAATCTGCCACGTTCAGGGGTCTATAATCTGGCTGTTCGCATTCGCAACGAAAACGAAAAGACAAAGGGCGCATAGCCTGGAGAAAGGCTATGTTGCGTCGTCTGGCTGTCGGTTATCGTGGCTCTTGTCCGGGAAGAAGTATTTGAATTCATTTTTATCACACCGGGAGTGAAAAAAGCGGGTTGGCCGGCACGAACAGGATCATTTCGCAAGCCTTGTGTTGACCTTTGCGGGAGACCCTCATAGTTTCAGAATACGTATACAGGTAACAGAGTATTTTTATGTACATCAGGGGTCGGGATAAAAAGGCTGATATCAGTGCCTTCATGGTCAGAATTGCCCTGGCCATGAGTTTTCTGCTCTTCACATCGGCTCTTTCTGCCGGCACCTCGGCCAGCGCCGAATCGCTGTCCGCAGCGCTGAAACGTGCACTTGCCACCAATCCGACAATCAATGCCGAGCGTGAGAAGCTGCGCGGCGTCGAGGAAAGTCTTGGTATCGCAGAGGCGGGCTATCGTCCATCCATAACGGTAAACGGCGATGTCACCCGGCAAAATCTCTATACAGATTACGGGCCGGGCGGGACAAGCCCGATCTCCACCGGAGCCACCGATGACACCTATACGCCACGGGGCTATTCGCTCAATATCAACCAGCCCCTCTATCGCGGCGGCCGGACGGTGGCCGCTGTCAGCGAGGCGGATGCCAATATACGTGCTTCCCGCCAAAATCTGCGAAATGTGGTGCAAAATACGCTTCTGGATGTGGCCACAACCTATATAAACGTGGTGCGTAACGAGGCAATCAGGCGTTTGCGGCGCAATAATCTGCGTCTTTTGACAGAGCAAAAGAAAGCGACCGTCGGACGCTGGAAGGCCGGGGTTGTCACGGCCACCGATGTGGCTCTGGCCGAATCGCGTGTCAGCGCCGCGAGATCGGCCCTGTCGCTGGCCGATGCCAATTTGCGGACCAGTCGGGCCGATTATGTGAGACTGACGGGTCGGTCACCGGTTTCGCTGTTCTATCCCCGGATCAGGGGGAAACTGCCTGCGCGAAATATGGCCGAGGCGATCGACAGGGCCAAAAATGAAAATCCGGCCATACTTGCGGCACGTTATGCGAGGGACGCGGCCAAATTCGCCATTGCAAAGGCCCGTGGCCAGCGCTTGCCGGAAATCACGCTTGAAGCGGGTTTTGACCAGCACTGGGATACAACCAAGAATATTGAGGAACAACGTACCGCGAATATCCGGCTGCGGGCCCGCGTACCGTTTTACCAGGGGGGAGCGGTTATCGGTCGCATTCGCCAGGCCCAGGCCCTGCTGCGTCAGCGCGGGCTCGAAATTTCCGCGGCAACGGCCCGCGTTCGTGCTCAGGTCGTCTCAAGCTGGGAGAGCATGATGGCCGCCAAATCGCGTATCAGGTCGGCCGGGGAACAGATCAAGGCCGCTGAAAAAGCTCTGACCGGGATACGCAGCGAGGAGAGCGTTGGCCAGCGCACCGTTCTTGATGTCCTTGATGCCGAACAGGAACTGCTTAATGCCCGCGTGGTTTCCCAGCAGGCCAGAGGTGACTATATTACTGCCTATTTTCGACTGCTCAACGCGCTGGGGCGTTTTGGGCGCGGTCGTGGAATATATTGAGCACCGAGCCGGGGCACGGCTGTCACTCCCTCGTCTGTTGTCGGTACATCCCGGGCTAGGTCATAAACTCATAAACAGGGTCGAGAATGGTGCCAAAAGCGCAAAAATACGAGGTTAAAATGATCGCCGCGCGTACTTTTGTACGTGCAAGAT
>JALXEI010000316.1 GCA_027069645.1 Hyphomicrobiales bacterium | reverse complement strand
AGAATGGTGCCAAAAGCGCAAAAATACGAGGTTAAAATGATCGCAGCGCGTACTTTTGTACGAGCAAGATCATTTTGGCCGCGGATTGCAGCGCTTTTGGCATCCTGCGGACAGGGCATATTTGCTCTCTCGCTGCGTTGCAAGATCTTGAAAACCAAAAGGTTTCCTGCGAACCTGCGCCTGGCGAGAAAACAAATCTGCTCCTGCCATTTCGATCCTGTTTATGAGTTTATGACCTAAAGGCTGCTGGACCTTCCCGGTTTTAAAAAGGGTGCATTGCGACTGGCAACGCACCCTTTTTGTGTTTGTCATCTGGATAATTTTCGATTTTTGTTTCTGATCTGACTTGACTTGACGTGCTATAATCATCTAGTTTTTTATTGATCGATCAATAAAAATGGAATAAGGAATGGCAAGACCACGCAAACAGGATAAGCGACAAATACTGGCTGCGGCATGGGATCTTTTTCGGGTTCATGGCTACGAGGCCTCATCCATCAAGGACATAGAACGTGCTACAGGACAAAAAGCTGGCAGTCTGTACAATGATTTTGGCAGCAAACAGGGGCTGATGGTGCGAGCAGTTGAAGCTTATATTGTTGATGTTGTCAGACCACGCATCGAGAAATATCTTTGTGATCCCGATCCGCTCAATGGCATCAGACAATTGTTCCTTACAACCTTCAACGAGGAAGCCCCTGATATTCGCGGGTGCCTGCTGACGAATACGGCAACGGAATTTTCAGATTCGGGAAATGAGATCAGCGTTGCGGTGGCAATGGGATTTGAGGAACTGAGGGCGGGTTTTGAGGAAGCTTACATGCGAGCGCAAAACATGGGTATTGCCAATGGAGCCCTGTCTTCTCGTGCAGCGGCTGAATTTTTACTGTTGGGCTATCAGGGCGTACTGGTGTTGGCTCGAGCCAATCATTCATCCGAAGATCTGCAAAAAAGTGTCGATTTCATCATTCAGTGCCTGGAAAAGGAGCATGCAACATGAAAAAATTATGGGATAGATATGCCCGAAGCTGGTCAGAAGGCCGCGAGGAGGAAAGGCTGAAAATATTTAAAACCTGTCTGGCCGACAATATCACCTATTGCGACCCGATGATGAGCACCAGTGGATATGATGAGCTATCGGATTACATGGCCGGATTTCAGCAACAATTGCCAGGCCATGCGTTTATCATAGATGAGGTCATGGTGCATCATGGTGTGTGTATGGCCAAGTGGCGGTTAATGGGCAAAGAGCACGGTTCCGTGCATAAGGGTACGAGCTTTGCGCAAGTCGATGAAGATGGCAGGTTATCGAGTATATCCGGTTTTTTCCCTGTAGAGCACTATACTTCCTGATCAGCATTGAAGATGCCCCTGTGCTTCTGCTAAACCCTGCGCATGGCAAACAAACCTGCAAAACAGCCGCCCGAAAATCCCGATGCCCCCGTTATCATTCTCGCCGAGCCGCAACTGGGCGAGAATATTGGTACGGCGGCACGGGCGATGGCCAATTTCGGGCTCTACGAACTGCGTCTGGTGAACCCGCGAGACGGCTGGCCCTCGGAAAGCGCCGACAAGGCGGCATCAGGCGCGCTGTTTGTGACGCAAAACGCCCGGGTCTTCGAGTCGATGGAAGAGGCGATCGGGGATCTCACCTGTGTCTACGGGACAACGGCACGTCCGCGCGATATGGTCAAGCCGGTGGTGACACCCGAAACGGCTGCAAGACAAATTCACCGGCACGTACAAAAACGCGAGGGGCGCA
Organism: Hyphomicrobiales bacterium; assembly: GCA_027069645.1. Lineage (GTDB taxonomy): Bacteria > Pseudomonadota > Alphaproteobacteria > Rhizobiales > JAKIUO01 > JAKIUO01. The sequence continues at coordinate 9,600 of JALXEI010000316.1, read as the reverse complement.
CCGGCCTGATGTTCGGGCGCGAGCGCTGGGGACTCAACAATGACGAAATCGCCCTGTGCGACGCCATTTGCATGGCCCCGGTCAATCCGCAATTTGCCAGCCTCAACATTGCCCAGGCCGTTTTGCTGCTGGGTTATGAATGGTTCAAACAGGGAGACCCGGAAACACTGGGACGCCGGACAGAATTTGACAGCCAGTCCGGCGAGGACATGGGCATGGCGGCGAAAGGCACGCGCCCGGCCACCAAAAAGGAACTGATCGGCTTTTTTGAACATCTCGAAGGGGCGCTGGATGAGTCCGGTTTTTTGTGGCCGCCGGAAAAACGCCCCAATATGGTGCGAAACCTGCGTCATATGTTTCACCGGTTGCAGGCCACCGAACAGGATATCAGGAGCCTGCGTGGTATTGTGGCCTCTTTATCCAGAGGACCATTGAGGAAAAGCGGCAAGGAATAGGATTGTGCCTTATTCCGGCCCTTTTTCTGCTGTGACGAATAGCACAATAACAATCCCGGGGGTATGAAGTTCTTTCCCTTCACATAAAATCATGAAGGAAGGACGAAACAACAGTCGGGTGCAAGCACCGTGACAAAGGCAAGGGGCCAAAATGAAATGAGCATCAACATGCAATCCGGAAAAAATATGCAGCCTGCACGCGTGGTGCGGACGGCTATCAGGAGCCTCGGCAGATCCTTAGCCATTCCTGTTGTCGCGGTTGCATTTGGCCTTGCAGGCGTACCATCTGCCGATGCCGCCGCAAAACAGCTATCCGACAAGGCCGTGAAATATCTGATGAGCCTTACCTGGGCGATCATGCCTGACAAGATCAAGGGCAAGAAGGGTGAGGAAATCGCCATTGACAAGAACAAGCGGTCGGAAGCCCAGGTTCCGCTTGATGATGCGCGCCGGGTCATCATGATTGCAAGGCGATCCGCTCATGCACAGATCTGCAAATTGCCGAAGCTGCAAAAAGCCAATTACCGGACCATGATGCGCCAGGAAATCAACAGCAACAAATGGTCGCGCAAACAGATTGTTTACCTCAACCAGTTGCATCTGTTCACAGTCATGTGGCTGACCGGTAATGTCACAATTGCCGAGGACAACGGTAAAAAAACAGCCGAAGACACCAAAAAGAAGGTGCCAACCTGTTCCAAGGAACAACAGGCGAAAGTCAAGGCGCAAATCGAGAAATATCTCAAGGAACACCCGAAAACCGAAAAGACAGCCAAAAAAGGAAAATAGATCCGCTGTTGAACAGGGATGAAGGCTGGCGGGCAATAATATGGCAGGTCAGACGGGCGGGACCGCCGCAAAAATACTGGTTTTTGATTCGGGTCTTGGCGGCCTCACCATCTATCGGGAACTGGTCCGCCGGATGCCCGAGGCCGAATATCTCTATGTGGCGGACAATGCGGTTTTTCCCTATGGCAACCTTGCCGATGATGAACTTGTAACGCGACTTCTGGCCCTTTTTGACATTCTCATCGAACGCGAACAGCCCGATATTTGTGTGATCGCCTGCAATACGGCCAGCACCATTGCCCTTGCGCCGCTGCGGGATCATTTCGCTGTTCCCTTTGTCGGTGTTGTGCCCGCCATTAAAATGGCCGCAGAACAGACAAAAACGGGGCTGTTTTCCGTGCTGGCAACGCCAGGAACGGTAAAACGCGACTATACCCGCGATTTGATCGCGCGCTATGCCGCCGATTGTGAGGTGACTCTCGTGGGCGCAACCGATCTCGCCGACCTCGCTGAACAGTTTATGCGTGGCGAAAAAGTGGATCCCGGGAAACTGTTGCATGAAATCGCACCTGCCTTTGTCGAAAAAGGAGCACGACGCACGGATATTGTCGCGCTTGGCTGCACCCATTATCCCCTGCTGACTGATCTGATGCGGAACATCGCGCCCTGGCCGGTGAACTGGATCGATACTGCCCCGGCCATTGCCCGGCAAACACAAAAGGTCCTCTCCGGCCTCGCGCAGGGTGGTCACGGCGCCTCCGGGGGGGCTGCAAACAGATTGATCCATACAGGTCAAAATGCCACCATCGCCAAGGTCGAGGCTTTTTTGCGCAAGGTGGGGATTACCGCTATTTACCGTGATGAAATCATCGGCTAAAGATCGGCAGGCCGGTTGACCGGAACATGCCCCGAGCCAGGAAAGTCCTGTTTATGTCTGTGCTTTTTGTTGCTTCCGAAGCCTACCCTCTTGTTAAAACAGGAGGACTCGCAGATGTTGCAGGTGCCCTGCCCCCTGCACTGGCCGAGGCCGGCGAAGACATCCGCCTGCTGTTGCCAGCCTATCCTCAGGCTCTCGACGGTGTTGTCAATCGCCGGGACGGGCGGTCTATGGGAGACCCGTTCGGGATTGGCGAGGTCAGGCTTATCGAGGCACAAATGCCCGATAGCGGTCTGCCGGTCTACCTGGTCGATTGTCCGGTGCTTTACCGGCGCGATGGCGGCATCTACCAGCAGGCATCGGGGGAAGACTGGCCGGATAATCATGCCCGCTTTGCACTGCTCTCGCAGATTGCCGCACGCATGGGCAACCCGCTGGAAGGGGGCGACTGGGTCCCTGATATTTTGCATCTCAATGACTGGCAGACCGGACTGGCCGGTGCCTATCTGCATTATTACGGCATCAAGGGGGTAAAAACCGTCTTTACCATTCACAATCTGCGCTATCAGGGACAGTTCGACCCCTCGATCATGCAGGTTATTGCGCTGCCGCAAGAGGCTTACGGCGTGAACGGGATCGAGTTTCATGGCGCCGTTTCCTATATGAAATCGGCCCTGTTTTTTTCCGACCATATCACCACGGTCAGCCGGACCTATGCACAGGAAATCCAGACCCCGGAATTTGGCTATGGCATGGAAGGCCTTCTTCAGGCACGCGCCGAGGATCTTTATGGCATTGTCAATGGCATTGACTACGGGATATGGAACCCGGAAACGGATCGGCTGATTGCTCAAAACTATTCAATAGACAGCCTCGACCGGAAGATGGCAAACAAAAGAGCCCTGCAACGCGAAATGGGCCTGCCTGTCGATGACGACGCGCCATTGCTGGGCTTTGTCGGTCGCCTTACCGAACAAAAAGGCGTCGATCTTATCGCCGAAAACCTGCAATACATCATGTCTGCCGGTGCACAGATTGTTTTTCTGGGAACGGGGGACAAGCGTCTTGAAGACTTTTTAAAGGAACTTTCCTCAAGTCATGCGCGCATCAGCGCGCGGATCATGTATAATGAGGAAATCGCTCATCGCATTATAGCCGGTTGTGACATGTTCCTGATGCCCTCGCGTTTCGAACCTTGCGGTCTGACGCAAATGTACGCCCTTCGTTATGGCACCTTGCCCATTGTCCGGCGGACGGGGGGGCTCAATGATACGGTGACCGATCTGAACGAGAAAGAAGGGGCGGACGGGGTTGTTTTCGATGTGCCCGTGCCCCAGGCGCTAGGCAAGGCTATCGGACGGGCGATTACAGCCTGGAAAGACAAGAATGAATGGCGTCAGTTGCAGCAAAATGCAATGAAAAAGGATTTTGGCTGGGACCGTTCAGCGCAGGAATATATTAAAATCTACAGGAAACCGCGGAGGGTACGGGTTTGAAAAGCTGGTCATTTGGACGATTGGGACGATCATCGGACACACAATCCGGGTGCGACAAGGAACAGGCCGGCGAAAAACGGATCATGTCCCGGATCTGGAACGTCGTAGGCGTCAAAAAGGAAATGCAGGGCAAATCACTGACCGCCCTTGTTGACGAGGAAAGCAAATACGGTTTTCTGCTGGAGCTGAACAATGCCACCGATGTCAAAAAGGCTCTGGTCAGCTATCTCGTTCATACTGTTGGCAAGGACCCGGCCCTCGCCGGTCCCAACGACTGGCTTTTTGCCCTCGCTTCGGTGCTGCGCGGCCTGCTGTCCGAGCGCTATATCAATACAATGCGCGAACGCCGCGAAAAGCAGCCGCGCCGCGTTTACTACCTGTCGATGGAATGGCTGCTGGGCGGTTCGCTGAAAAAACACCTGCTGGATCTCGATATTCTCGATATCACCCGCGAGGCACTTGCGGAACTGGGACAGGATCTCGATGAGATTGTCAAAATGGAACATGACCCGGCGCTCGGCAATGGTGGCCTTGGGCGACTGGCCGCCTGTTTTCTTGAAAGCCTGATCACCCAGAACTATCCCGGTTGCGGTTACGGTTTGCGCTATGATTTTGGTCTGTTTTGCCAGAGGATCGAAGATGGTGCTCAGGTGGAGCACCCGGACCCCTGGCTGAAATATGGCAACCCCTGGGAATTCGAGCGCGTCACCCACAAGTTTCCCGTGCATTTTTATGGTCATACGGAAACCCGGACAGATGCCGCAGGGCGCAAGATCAGCAAATGGGTCAACACCCAGGATGTCGTGGCGCTGGCCTATGATTTTCCCATGTCGGGCTACAAAAACGGCAAGGTCACCAATTTGCGTTTGTGGGCGGGCAGAGCCTCCGATGATTTTGACCTCTACAAGTTCAACAGCGGCAACTATATCGAGGCGGTCGAGGAAAAAACCCATTCCGAAAATCTCTCGAAAATTCTCTACCCCGACGATACCACATTGCAGGGCCAGGAACTGCGCCTGCGCCAGGAATATTTCTTCGTCAGCGCCAGCTTGCAGGATATTCTGACGCAATATCTGGCCCAGAATGACAAGCTCGCCGGGTTGCCCGAAAAAGTCGTGATCCAGCTCAATGATACCCATCCTGCCCTTGGCATTGCCGAACTGATGCGGTTGCTCATTGACGAAATGGATGTGGACTGGGACAGCGCCTGGGAAATCACCCGCCAGACCTTTGCCTTTACCAATCATACATTGCTGCCCGAAGCCCTGGAGAAATGGCCCATTCCGATGATGCAGCATGTACTGCCACGACTGCTGGAAATCATCCTTGATATCAATGCCTGGTTCATGAAGGAAGTGAACAGCCAGGAACCGGGCGATCCGGGACGCACCTATGTGATGTCGATTGTCGATGACAGTCAGCAGGCCATACGCATGGCCAATCTGGCCATTGTCGGCAGCTACAGGGTCAATGGTGTGGCAAAACTTCATTCCGAACTGTTGCGCAAGAATGTCTTTCCCGAGTTTGACCGCATGTGGCCCGAAAAATTCACCAATGTCACCAATGGCGTAACGCCGCGGCGCTGGCTGTTGCAATCCAATCCCGGCCTGTCAAAACTGATAACAGACACCATCGGCGAAGGCTGGGAGACCGACCTTTCAAATCTGCAAAAACTGGCCCCGTTCGCGCAGGATGCGGATTTTCGGGCGCAATATATGGCTGTCAAAAAGGACAACAAACGCCGTGTTGCCGAACTTGTCGAAAACAAACTGGGCGTTATCACCTCCCCCGATATGATCTTTGACACCCAGATCAAACGCATACATGAATACAAGCGGCAACTCCTGAATGTGCTGCATGTCATCACACGCTACAACCGCATCAGGGCCGGGAAACTGCCGCAGACACCCCGCCTCGCCCTGTTTGGCGGCAAGGCCGCGCCAGGCTATTTCATGGCCAAACAGATCATCCGGCTGATCAATGATGTGGCGAAGGTGATCAATGCCGACGAACAGGCGCACGGGCATTTGAAAGTGGCCTTTGTTCCCAACTACAGTGCCTCGCTTGCCGAGATTCTCATTCCGGGCACCGATTTGTCGGAACAGATTTCCACAGCCGGAACCGAAGCCTCGGGAACCGGAAACATGAAATTTGCCATGAACGGCGCGCTGACCATTGGCACGATGGACGGAGCCAATATCGAGATCCATGATGCTGCCGGTGCAGAAAATATATTCATTTTCGGCCTGACCGCAGACGAAGTTGCCGCAACCCGGCAGGGCTACAATCCCTGGACATATTACAACGAGGACGCGGAACTCAAGGAGGTCGTCGACATGATCGGCAACGGCTATTTCTGCGAGGGAGACAGGCAGCGCTATTCCTGCATCTCCCATTCCCTGCTGGACGGTGGTGACCACTACCGGCTGCTGGCCGACTACCGCTCCTATATCGAGACCCAGGAAAAGGTTGATGCGGTCTATCAGGATCAGGAAGCCTGGGCCACGAAAGCCATCCTCAATACGGCCAATATGGGCTATTTCTCCTCCGACCGCTCCATAGAGGACTATGCGCAGAACATCTGGCATATCGAGAAGATGAAGTAGCTGGGTGGTCGTTCGCAGCGTTCTGCTCCCCGGACAGGCGATAGCGCCGCACCGGGGTCCAGAGGCAACAAAAAAGAGTTCGTTGAGAAAATAAACAAAACAAAAGCATATCACTTGCGACACTGGGCCCCGGTTCTGCGCTGCGCTTGCCCGGGGAGCGATATGGTTTACAAACCCGGGTAAAATACAAAGGTCAGACTTTTTGCGTTTTGCTATTCTACCCGCTCACAAGAAGAAAGACTCCTGCATTCCTGGTCGTTTTGATAACCGGCTCGCTCCCCGGCCCTGAGCCGGGGCCCAGAGCAACGAGTCATATATTTCTGTTTTGGCTCTTTTTTATCAACAAATTCTGGCCCTGCCTGTCCGGGGAGCCGTTTGAATCACACGTTCTGACGCCGGTGCCACATCCAGCCGGATAACATCATCAGGAGCAGCAGGATCATGGCACCGGTGGTCCCGGGCTCGGGTGCGCTGGAGCCGCCAAAGCCGAAACTCTGCCCTCCCCCTGCGGGCGCATTTTGCGCCACTGTCAGCACCTGATGGCCCTGTATGATACTGCGCGCCTTTTGCATCACCGGCAATCGTCCCGGGCGTGGTGCCGGATGAGCGGCCGGTGCTTTTTGTTGCGGATAGGCCTTTCCGCTGACGCCTCTGACCTGATTGAGCGGCACGGCTGTATCCCTTGCCATTTCAGGGCGGGGATTGGCGACCTTTTCCGACACGGCGACAAAGCTCGTCCATTGCGTCATCAGCGAGAAGTCAAGACCAAGCCTTGTGACATGCGCCTGCAAGTTTTCATCGCTCTCTCCATGCGGGCGGCGTTCAACAGGCATGGTGAGACGGCGCATGATTTCGGCAATGGTGGCACGCGCCCAGATCAGCGGCAACGGATTGCTGTCAAGCGTCTCCCCTTCTTCATCATCGGGTGCGGTAATCATGAAACGGACCGGCATACGCGCTTTTCGCCCCCGGCTCAAAGCTTCGATGGTCAGGGTATGGCGACCCGGCGCCAGCTTCCGCGTGGACCTTGCCATAATACGGATGCTGTCCCCGGCGAACAGGTCGGGGATCTCTTGCGGGGTCACGCCGGTGACATCGAGATCACCCCAGTTGATCCTGATATCGGTGAGCAGCGGCGCTTCGAGATCGGCTGCCAGTTTAACCGCCACCTCATCGACATTTTCACCCGGATCGATAAAGCGGGCCTTGCCACGCCCGGCCCGGGCCATTTCGGCCAGCAGGTAGCGATTGACCGCAGAACCGACCCCGAAGGCATAGATGCGCGCCGAACCGATATCACGGTTGATGAGCCGCAAAACTTCCGCTTCATTGCCGATATAGCCGTCCGACAGAAAGGTCACCAGACGCAGGGTGCCAGGTTGCACCGGTGGCGCAAAAGCCCGTCTGATAGCGGCGGGGATATAGGTGCCGCCACCGGTTGGCAAACTGTTGACATAGCGGATCCCTGCCCTTTTGCCGGAAGCTGTCGCGGTCACCGGTTGGGCCGAAAACTCGCCCGTATCATTGCTGAAACGAATAATACGAAAACTGTCTGTTGGCCGCAGGGACTTGATCGCCGCACGCATGAAGATCCTGCTCGCTTCCATCGGCTGCCCCGACATGGAACCGGAGGTATCGAGCACAAATACCATTTCGCGCGGGGTAATATCCTTTTCAGCCGCAACCGCCGGCGGCTCCAGCAGCAGGGAAAAGAAATGGCCGCGCCGGTCCGCATGGCTGAGAACGCCCGCTTCCACCGAACGCCCGGCCAGTCGATAACGCAGAACAAAATCGCGATTGTCGATGGTCCGTCCGTCGGCCAGCGTAATTGTTCTGGCCCGCTCCTCGCCCTCGACGTGCAGCGCGTGGGTTTTGCTCATAACATCGGCAATTTTAAAAGCGGATTTCAATTTTATGCGGATCGAAACACGGTCCTTTTCCACCTGGTCCGGGATGGTCAGGCCACTGACCTGCGGGTAGGCGGGCGATTTTTCAAAAGACCACTGACCGCTTTTTTCCTCAACCGGTGCTGCGTCATCCCCGTTGCGGACCAGGTGCGGTCGCGGCTGTTTTTTCGGCGTAAAACGCGGGCCGACCACCAGCGGCACCACCAGTTCATATGCGCCGTCAATACGCGGCACGCTCATACTGTATTTCAGCACGATTTTGAGGGTTTCACCGGGCATCAGATTGGCCAGATTTTGCACGAACATGTTGGGCCGGTGCTGCACCAGCAAAGCCGCCGTTTTGCCCGCTCTTTTGGCCTTGTCAAAGGTCGCCTTCGCTTCAGCCTTTTTCTTTATTACCGCCCTGATCCGCTCGCGGGCTGTTTCCATGATCATGGAATGCACCGCCGCCTCCCTGTTGAGGGGGAACAAATAGGTGGCATTAAGCGGTATATCGGTCGGATTCAGAAAGCTTTGCTCAATTTTGATAGTGGCCAGATCCCCCTCGATTGTCGCCGATATATCGCTTTTGAGCGTCGGGAAATAAAGACTTTTTCCGTTCACCCTGGCGCGGATCGTGCCACCAATTCTGTTTTCGGGATCGTCGGGATCAAACGAAGCCAGGGCTTCACCGGTGGCAAACAGGCCGATCAGCAGAATGAGCAGCAGCATGGTCAGGGGCGTCAGTCGTCGTCGTTCATACATTGTGAAGTCTCCTTTGGTTCAATGTCCGGAAAAATGGCCGGTTGGGGAAAGATCCAGCGCCGCGATCACAGCGCTTTCAAAGCGGGCCGTGGCGTTTTTGCCGACCCCTTCGGGGGTGATGCGCTGCACGGCGGTCCAGTTGCGGCCCGGTTTTTGCAGCCACAACCAGACGGCCCGTGCCACATTGCTGGTGACAAGCCCGTCGTCTGATATAAAGCTGACATCGACAAGATAGCTCTGGCCATCAGGGCTGATGGCGCGATAGCGGGCGGTTGGCACCGGTGCAAAACGACGCCCCAGATAGCTGACCTTCATACCAAGTCCGCGCAAACAGTCATCCGGGGCGTGCAAATGGCGCAAGGGGGCCGATGTGCGCACCATCAGCAGTTGATGCGGGCCATAAAAGGCCTTTTTCGCGGCCCCGCCATATTTGAGAAAATAGGCCTTTTCCTTTGGCAGCAGAGCCAGTTCACGTGCTGTGAAGCCGGCCAGATGTTGCGGCAATTCAATCGCAATGGCGCGACGCACCACATCCACGGCCCGGCGCGGCAGATTGACAATCACCAGAGCCAGCACAAGCAGGGCAAGAGCTGCCGGAACGGGAGAAAGAAAGGCAGAAACGGAGCGGTTGCGCGATGGCTCTTCCAGCCACCAGCCCTCATTGGCGATACGCGAGGGAATGAAATGACGACAGCGCGCATCAATGCTTTCGGGCGGGCGAACAGT
>JALXEI010000315.1 GCA_027069645.1 Hyphomicrobiales bacterium | reverse complement strand
CGAAGGCAGCGGGTCTGTGATGTTCGAGAATTTTCTCGATCCTGAAAAACAGGGTCCCCTGGGTTTCGCATTTAAAGCCATGTGCCCGGCCAAGGGCATTTTTCTTTGACACGCCGGCGATGGAAAAGGGCTGGCAGGGGAACCCGGCCAGCAATATATCATGGGCCGGAATATCCCCGGGGCTGACATTTTCTATATCGCCAGCCACCTCGTGATCACAATCGAAATTGGCCAGATAGGTTTTGCGGGCATAGCTGTTCCATTCACTGGTAAACACACATTTGCCGCCAATGGTCTCGAACCCCTTGCGAAATCCCCCAATACCGGCGAACAGGTCAATGAAAGTGAACCGGTCTGGCGAAGATATCGAAATAGCAGGTTCTGTGGACATTGTTTTACCGGAACTGCGGTGGTGATCCCGGCAGGATTCGAACCTGCGACCCCCAGATTAGGAATCTGGTGCTCTATCCAACTGAGCTACGGGACCGATCTTTACCGCGAAAGGGACTGCACGGGTTGCGTGGATGACAATACAGGCTGTTGCCCGGCAACTCAAACCCTATTCTTCGCGATTCCCGTTTTGCGGATTGTCGGGAATACTGCCATCCTCCTCAACGACGGGAATGGCATAGTGACCGTTCAGCCAGCGTGACAAATCGACATCGGCACAGCGTTTCGAACAAAAGGGCCGAAAGCTGTTCTGTGTCGGCTTTTTGCAGATCGGGCATCTGGCAGATGATTTTTTTGTCGTTTTCCTGTCATTCAGGAGCATGCCAGCCTCCGGGAAGCATTCGATACATCGCGATCATTTTTTGACTTCTGCGCGAGACAACCAGTTGAAATAAACCGGGAATTTCTCACCGCGCAGCAGGTTGACGGTTTCGCGCAGGGGCAGACCGACAACATTTGAGAAAGATCCCTTGATGCCGGTGATGAAGGCGGCGGCAAAGCCCTGAATGGCATAGCCCCCGGCCTTGTCGCGCCATTCGCCGGTGGCGAGGTAGGCGTTGATGTCTTCTCTTGTCAGGCGGGTGAACTTGACCCTTGTTTCAACAAGACGGTGGCGCACCTTGTCGCCAGGGGTGATCAGGCAAATGCTCGTATAGACGCGGTGTGTACGTGCCGAGAGCTGATTGAGGGCGGCGGCGGCATCTTCTGCGGTTTCCGGTTTGGCCAGCACCTTGCGACCAACGGCAACGACCGTATCAGCTGCGAGAATATAGGCGGAGGCCAAATCCTTTTCGGCGCGCACCGTTTTGCGGGCCGCTTCCGCCTTGGCAAGGGACAGCCGGTTTACGAGGGTGCGCGGCATCTCGGCCTTGGCAGGGGTTTCGTCAATGGTTGCCGGTCGCAGTGCATCGGGCACTATGCCCACCTGCTCAAGCAGCGCCAGCCTGCGCGGCGAGGCCGAAGCCAGCACGATCTGACCACGTTGTTTCAAATCTGCCTTTTTTCCCGGTTTCAGCCGGGCCGACACATCGGTTGTGATCTTTTCAGCCAAAGCACCTGTTCCATCTCAATGCTATTTGAAGCGATAGGTTATACGTCCCTTGGAGAGATCGTAAGGGGTCATTTCCACAAGCACCTTGTCGCCCGCGAGAACCCGAATTCTGTTTTTGCGCATGCGCCCGGCCGTGTGGGCAATGACCTCGTGGCCATTCTCCAGTTTGACCCGAAAAGTCGCGTTGGGCAGCAGTTCGTTGACGACGCCCTCGAACTCCAGCAATTCTTCTTTAGCCATGAAACTCCTTTCAGTCTGTTATTTGCCGCAAGAATGTGAGTGATTGATGATAAATGCAAGACTGTTGTTGACATTTTTTGCAACTATTTTGGCGGTGCGCTGTTTTGTTTCGTTTTTTGGGCTCGGATCAACAGTCATTGGCGGTTTTTGTATCTTGCGAGGAAGGATAAAGGTAAACCTTTTTTCTGGTCGGGTTCGCAGACGCCCCGCTCCCCGGGCCAGCGCTTGTTGCCAGCCCGGGAGCGAAACGGTCAGTGGAAGGAAATACGAGAGTCAGGCTTACAGGGCACCGGTATGACCTGAAGCCGTAGCGAACCACACCGGCCTATGAGGCCAGTCGAAAACTCCTTACCAATTTTATTGGCCTTTTCCAGCCCATTATCGGCGCAAACCGGCTTGAAAGGGACGCCGGCCCCATCCTGCGCCGGTTTGCTTGATTCTGAACTGGAAAAACCTCAATAAAATCAAGCAATGAGTTTTGAACTGGCCTCTATGGCCGCACCTGGCCGTTGCCCTGTACCATATATTTGAACGAGGTCAGTTGTTCGAGGCCAATGGGGCCGCGGGCGTGCATGCGGCCGGTGGCGATGCCGATCTCGGCGCCCATGCCAAACTCGCCGCCGTCGGCAAACTGCGTTGACGTGTTGTGCATGACAATGGCGCTGTCCACCTCGTTGAGAAAGGTGGCGGTGGCAACCGGATCCTCGGCGATAATGGCGTCGGTATGACCGGAACTGTAGCGCCGGATATGGTCGATGGCCCCTTCCACCCCGTCCACACATCTGACAGAGATAATGGCGTCAAGATATTCGGTGGACCAGTCGGACGGTTTCACAGGAATGATCCGCTGATCGATGAGCCCGACCGTTTCATCGCCGCGCACCTCGCAACCGGCCTCAAGCAGGGCCGTGACCACCGGCAGCAAATGTTCTTTCCGGCCGTTGCGATCAATCAGCAGGGTTTCGGTGGCCCCGCAAATGCCGGGGCGACGCATCTTGGCGTTGAGAACAATTTTGCGGGCCATGTCCCCGTCGGCAGAGGCATCCACATAGGTATGACAAATGCCTTCCAGATGGGCGAAGACCGGAACACGGGCCTCTTTCTGCACGCGCTCCACGAGGCTTTTGCCACCGCGGGGCACGATGACATCAATGCTGCCTTGCAGCCCGGTGAGCATTTCGCCAACCGCGGCGCGGTCGGTTGTCGGCACCATCTGAATGGCGGTCTCGGGGAGTTCGGCCTCGCGCAGCCCGGCCAGCAGGCACTGATGAATGGCATTTGAGGAATGAAAACTGTCCGAACCGCCGCGCAATATGGCCGCGTTGCCGGATTTGAGGCAAAGGGCACCGGCATCGGCTGTGACATTGGGGCGGCTTTCGTAAATGATGGCAATGACGCCGAGCGGCGTGCGTATGCGTGAAATTTCGAGGCCGTTGGGACGCTGCCAGCGGGCGATGGTCTCGCCAACCGGGTCGGGCAGGGCTGCAATGGCTTCCAGCCCGGCGGCCATTGCCTCGATTCGGTCGGGATCAAGCGTCAGCCGGTCCATGATGGCTGGTGTCAGATTGCGTTTGGCGGCCGCCTGCAAGTCTTTTTTGTTGGCGGCCAGCAGGCTTTCGGTTTCGGCTCTGATTGCGGCTGCCGCGGCCATAAGTGCTTCGTTCTTTTTTTCCGTGGTTGTAGTAGCAAGAACGCTTGCAGCACGACGGGCGCGGTGTCCGACCT
>JALXEI010000314.1 GCA_027069645.1 Hyphomicrobiales bacterium | reverse complement strand
CCTTTATTTCTTTTTTGCCGCCAGACGACGCAGGGCAATTATTTCGCGTTTCCACTGCAAAACGGGGACAGCCGGTGCGCCACCAAGAATTGCACCCGGTTCAACATCCTTGGAGACCTTGCCGTTCGCTGCTATTTTTGCCCCGGCGCCAATTTTCAGGTGACCGACGACGCCGACCTGTCCGCCCATGACAACAAAATCACCAATCTCCGTGCTGCCGGAAATCCCGACCTGCGAAACGATGATACAGTTTCTGCCGATCACCACATTGTGCGCGATCTGCACGAGATTGTCGATCCGTGTTCCTTCCCCGATAACGGTGTCGCCCAGCGCGCCACGGTCAATCGTTGTATTGGCACCGATTTCCACATTGTCCTGAATAATAACCCGCCCGATTTGCGGTACTTTCAGATGTCCTTCGGCCCCCATCGCAAAACCGAAACCGTCCTGTCCGATCGATGCCCCCTGATGAATGATAACCCCGTCACCGATGATGGCGCAGGAAATGCTCGCATTGGCGGCGATATGGCTGTTGCGCCCGATATAGCAGCGATAACCGACCACGGCTCCCGACAAAATCCGCGTCCCGCGTCCGATGCGCGCCTGTCTGCCGATGATGGCGCCCGGTTCAATAATCGCGCCCTCCTCTATCTCGGCCTCGGGATAAATAAAAGGGGTCTCACCCGGTTCAAAGCGGCCATAGGCCGGGGGCGTCAGGGCATCGGGATAGAACTTCGCCAGCACTCTCGCATAGGCACGGTAGGCATCGGGTACAGCCAGCAAGATTCCGGCGGTTGTTGGATGGTTTTTATAATCGGAGGAGACAATAACAGCCGAGGCACTGGTCTGCTCAAACTGTTTCAGATATTTTTTATTCTCGAAAAAAGCCAGTTGGCCTGTTCCGGCATTTGACAGGGGCCGCACATCGGAAATGGCAATCTGCCCGGATTTTTCATCGACGATTTCCGCATCGATCATTTCGGCAATTTCCGATATTGGAAACGGCCCCCTGTTCTCAAAAAATCCGGGATGTTCCATACTGCTCGGCCACTCCTGTCAGCTCTTTTCGGTCTTCACATAGCGAGGAAAGGGAAGAAAAAGCAAGTAAAAAGGGACATTGCAATGAATGGCGTGTCCTACCAACCGCCCTTGATATTGACCCATTGCATGGGATCAAACAGATAATACCAAAGTGCAAAAAGGATGACACATATTTCTCGTTCGGCGGCGGTGTTTCGCTTCCCGGACAAGCGACAAGCGCTGATCCGGGATCCAGAGTAAGAAAATACGGAACAGGTTGAGAAATCGAACAAAAACAAATGCATATCACTAGTGGACCTGGACCCCGGTTCTGCGCTGCGCTTGCCCGGGGAGCGGGATGGTTTACGAACCTGACCAGGATACAAAGGTCAGACTTTTTGTGGCCCGGTATAATCACCCCTCAATCTGCTGCCCCGCTCTCCCGGGCAACCAAAAACGCTGTTCCCTTTCGGGTAACAGCGTTTTTTGAGAATATTCAAATCACCCGGGAAAAGAGGTCCTAGAATTTGGATGAAGCCCCGAAGCTGAAGATCTGCTCATTATCATAATTCTCTTTCGACAGAGCATAGGCAAAGTCCATCCGCAGCGGTCCCATTGGCGAATCCCACAAAATACTGCCACCGACCGAGGCGCGAATGGTATCATCATCAATAATCGTACCTGTCGTTGTTGCTGTGCTGACCGGATCAAAGACCATGCCTGCATCGGCAAATACGGCCCCCGATATTCCAAGATTATCCGGAATGAACGGGAACGGGAAACGGAGTTCGGCAGTTGCACATGCGTAACCCTCGGTCCCGATGGCGCTACCATAGACGCCCCCGGCGTCAAGAACACGCGGACCAAAACCCCCGGCTTCAAATCCTCTTACACAATCGGCGGAACTGGTAAAGCCATCGGTCGCATCCAGTTTATTACTTCCCCAGCCGGATATATGCCCGGCCTTTATCCGACTGGCAAAAGTAATGCTGTCGGTTACCGGATAATAGGCCCGCCCTTCCACCAGTGTGCGAATATACTGTTTGTCGCCCCCGAGACCGGCAAATTCCTGGTTCAGGGAGGCATACACACCCCGGGTGGGTTTTCTGAAGTGATTGCGCTTGTCGTAGACGAGACCATATCCCACCGCAGAAGTGATATCGACATCGCCATCGACAATACCCTGCGAGGCCAAATCACTGATCTGCGCAGCCGTCCCCGTGACTTCGGTAATCTCCCGGCGGGAGAAACGATAATAAGTAGACAGTCTGACTTCATCACTCAGAGGCATGGAAAGACGCAGTTTCCCGCCACTTTCAAGCTTGCTGTATCCAAGGGTATCGGTAAGGTCTGAAATACTGTGATAGACATCAAAACCGGCTGCCAGATTCTGATCAAGAAATTTGGGCTCGGTAAAGCTCAGCTGAACCTGCCCCTTGCCTGTCAGGCTGCCTTTCAGCTTGATCTGCAAATACTGACCGCGGCCCATAAGATTGCGCTCGGTTGCGCTGATATCCCCGATGATGCCATCGGAACTTGAATAACCGGCGCTGAACCCGAGTTCACCGGATGAATCCTCGACAACAGCCACATTAAGCACGATGCGGTCGGGTGCGCTGCCTCTGGACCGCCTCACCGTCACTTTTTTCAGGAAGCCAAGTGCTTTCAGACGCTGCTTCGCCCGTTTGACCATCAACCGGTTGTAGGCATCACCTTCGGCAAGACGGAACTCCCGCCGGATGACATAGTCTCTGGTTCGACTGTTTCCGGTGATATCAATTCGCTCGATATAGACACGGGGCCCCTGCTCGACCACATAGTTGATATCGATGGTACGTGACAGCGGATCCCTGTGTATGACCGAGCGCACGCGGGCAAAGGCAAAACCGTCGGCCGCAGCCTTAAGCGTAATCGCCTCGTTGGTCTTGTCGATTTTACCGGCATTATAAATCTCGCCGGGGAATGTGGTAATTTCACCGCGCAGCGTTTCGGGATCAAGAGATGGGAGGGATGTTTCGAGGTCAATATTACCGAACCTGTACAATTCCCCCTCATCGACCGTAAAGGTAATGAAAAAGTTCTGTCCGTCAGGTGCCAGATCTGCCACCGCCGATATAATACGGGCATCGGCATAACCGTTTTTGACATAGTGCTGGCGCAACAACTCGCGATCAAGGTTCAGGCGGTCGGGATCATAAATATTGCTGGAGCTCATAAAACTGAACAGGCCGGTCTCGCTTGTTGTGATAATATCGCGCAACTGCGAGTCGCTAAAGGCCCTGTTGCCAATGAAGTTGATGCTCTTGACTGTTGTCTTGGAACCTTCATTAACTTCAAAAACAAGATTAACCCGATTGTGATCAATCCGGATAATCTTGGGTTCGACATTTGCGGTAAACAGTCCCTGACGCTGATAGACGTCAAGGATACGTCGGGTATCGGCCTGCACGCGCGCTC
>JALXEI010000313.1 GCA_027069645.1 Hyphomicrobiales bacterium | reverse complement strand
GTATAAAAAGGCGCTTGACCTTCATGAAAAAAAACGGGGTCCCGATCATCCCGATGTCGCCACAAGCCTGAATAATCTCGCGGCCCTCTATCAGAAAATGCAGCGCTATGACCAGGCGGCGGCGCTGTTCGGTCGGGCATTGCGCATACGCACCGTAAAACTCGGCAAGGCTCACCCGCTTGTCGCTGCCAGCGTCAACAATCTGGCCCTGTTCTATCTGCAAAAAGGCAAGGTGAAGCAGGCTGAACAACTGTTCCGTCATGCTCTTCAAATCTGGGAAAAAGCGCTGGGACCGGATCACCCGCGCGTGGCTGTTGCCCTTAACAATCTCGCCGCCCTGATGGAACGTCAAAAACGTTTTGATGAAGCCGCACCGCTCTATCGCCGCAGCCTGAAAATACGCGAAATCTCCCTGGGTCGCCATCACAATGATGTGGCGGCCAGCCTCAATAATCTCGCCGGACTGCTGGAAGCACAGGGGCACCGTGCAGAGGCCGAAAAGCTTTACCGGCGCAGCCTCGCCATCTGGAAAAACATTCACGGCAAAAATCATCCGTTGCTGGCGACCGGTTACAACAATCTGGCCCGGCTTTATTTTCGGGCCGGAGAGTGGAGCAAGGCCACAAACAGCTGGCAACAGGCGACCTCTGTTCTCATTGAGCGTCAAAAACGTGGTTTACGCCAAACCGCCCGCGAGAACCATCACGCAGCGTTGCTGACCGGCCGAAAAAAGAGCGAGATTGATCGCAATGACTGGTACTTTACCGCTCTTGTCAAGTCCGCCTGGCGGCAGGCCGAACACCAGGGAAACAGGGCCGAAGCATCAGCCACCATGTTCAAAACGGTGCAATGGGCAATGGCCTCGAAAGCGGCCCGCGCCCTGTCGCAAATGGCTGCCCGTCAGGGGGCTGGAAAGGGGGATCTGGCGCGGCTGGTGCGCGAGCGCCAGGATCGACTGGGCACCTGGCAAATTCTTGAAGAACGCATGAACAGGGCGCGGGGCACAGGCCGTTACAGTCAGGAACTGGCAAGGAAAATCAGCGCCACGGAAAAGCGACTGAACGAGATCGACCGGCAACTGGCGAAAGGCTTTCCCCGTTATGCTTCGCTTTCGCGCCCGCTTCCCCTTGATATTAAAACCGTGCAAACACTGCTCGGCCCACAAGAAGCCCTGCTGATGTTTTTTGACACCCCGGCAAGACAACCTGCCGGGGCGGAAACCTTCGTCTGGGCCGTAACCCGGCAACAGGTTGTCTGGCATCGCGCCAAAACCGGCGGCGCATCCTTGCGGCAGCGCGTGGCCCGCTTGCGCCGCGAACTTGATCCCTCGACCATGACGCGGGCCCCGGCCGGCCGGGGACTTGCCGTTTCTTCACCGGATCAGACACAGGAAGAGACCGGTTTCAGTCTGCAAACCGCCCATGAACTCTATAGTGAACTGCTGGCCCCGCTCGAACCCGTTATTTCAGACAAAAAACATCTGCTGGTAGTGGCCACCGGTGCCCTTACAGCCCTGCCCCTGCATGTGCTGGTTCGCGCGGCTCCCGATCCGCGCTCAAGCGACGATCAAAAATATCTCAATGCCGACTGGCTGGTCCGACACCATGCCTTCACCACCCTGCCCTCTGTCGCCAGCCTCAAGGCGCTGCGCCGCATCGCTCACAACGGACCCGCGGCCCCGGAAACGCTGATCGGTTTTGCCGACCCGGTTTTTGCCCGCCCTGCCGCGCAACACACCGTCCGCCGCACGCCCGAAACAGGGACAAAAAGCAAATCCGGCAAACCATCCCGCGGTTATGCCGCCTATTTCAAGGGACGCAATGTCAACCTTGACCTGCTGGCCGGATCGCTGCCGCAATTGCCTGGCACACGGGCCGAAATGCTGCGCATTGCCGAAGTCCTGCATATTGACCGCCAGTCGATCCGCCTTGGACGCAAGGCCAGTGAACGGGCTGTCAAAACCGCACCGCTCGACCGCTACCGTATCGTCTATTTTGCCACCCACGGCCTTGTTGCCGGTGATCTGCAAGGTCTCGGGGAACCGGCCCTGGCGCTCAGCCTGCCAGCGAGGGCCGGTCCGGTGGATGACGGCCTGCTCACCGCCTCGGATATATCCACTCTGAAACTCAATGCCGACTGGGTGGTAATGTCGGCCTGCAATACGGCGGCAGGTGACAGACCAGGCGCCGAAGCGCTCTCGGGGCTGGCACGGGCATTCTTTTATGCCGGCGCCCGGACCCTGCTGGTCTCCCACTGGCCTGTTGGAGACGACGCAGCCGTGAAACTCACAACGTACGCCTTCAAAACACTCCGGGATCATCCCGATATGGGGCGGGCCGAAGCGCTGCGCCAGTCCATGCTGGCCCTGCTCCGGCAAGGTGGCATCAACGCCCACCCGACAAGCTGGGCTCCCTTTGTTGTCGTTGGTGAAGGCGGCTGACCATCAACGCCGCGTGCTGTCCGGTTCGAGGTCATAAACTCATAAACAGGGTCGATAATGGTGCCAAAAGCGCAAAAATACGAGGTTAAAATGATCGCCGCGCGTACTTTTGTACATGCAAGATCATTTTGGCCGCGGATTGCAGCGCTTTTGGCATCCTGCGGACAGGGCATATTTGCTCCCCCGCTGTGTTGCAAGCTCTTGAAAACCGGAAGGTTTCCTGCGAACTTGCGCCTTGCGGGAAAACAAATATGCTCCTGCCATTTCGATCCTGTTTATGAGTTTATGACCTAATCACTTCCACATAAATATTGAATATTTTTATTATAGTCACTTGCATTTTTTATTCAGGGGCTTATTATCGAACCACAGAGAAATGTCGAATGTCCCGCCGCAAGGCTGCCGGACCTGTCATCTCCCGGCTGGTACCAGGATCCCGAAAATCCGTATTGCCCGGACCACCACAGAACCTGACGGAGAAAAAAATGCCTCGTCCGACCGGAATACTCACCGCGGCAACAGTCGTGTTACTGTCACTCACCTTCATATCAGGCAATGCTTTTGCCGACTGGCAACGTGTTCGCAATGTCGAGGGTGTTGTTGTTCATACCTCCCCGCACAAGGACAGCGCTCTCCGGGATATCCGCGGCACTGTAACCCTTGATGCCCCCCTTTCCCGGGTACTGGCCCTGTTTTCCGACCCCGCACAACTGGTCAAATGGATCGACCGCCTCAAACAGGCCAGACAACTCTCCGGAAACAGGGATGATTTTTTTCTCTATTTGCGATTTGGCATGCCGATGGGAACATCCGACCGTGATGTCGTGGTCCATTTCAAGCGCAACAGCGAAAACCCATCGCGCGTGATCTACAAAGGCGAGAAAGCCGAGGGTCAAACAGCCCGAAACGGCGCCGTGGCCATGACACAGTTCACAAGTACGTGGATCTTCCTGAAGAAAGGCGACAAAACAGAAGTGCAATATACCCAGTTTTCAAATCCGGGGGGCCTGCTCCCCGCCGTACTGGTCATGCCGGTGGCCACCGATATGGTACTCAATACGCTGCGCGGACTGAAAAAACAGTTCAGCCGATAGCCGAAGAAATCCTTTTCTCCCGCACGGCCGGGAGCCTGCGGGAGCGTGCGGCAATGATAACCTTTTAAATCATTTGAATATTCGTATAGACTGATTTAATATCCGTAACTATGCGTAGTTCATCCACCAGTATCGAACCCGGCACGACCGAGGTCAAAAACACCACATGCTATATGTGCGCCTGTCGTTGCGGCATCCGTGTGACTTTGAAAGACGGGGAAATCCGTTATATCGAGGGCAATCCCGATCATCCGCTGAACAAGGGCGTCATCTGCGCCAAGGGCTCCTCCGGGATCATGAAGCAATATTCCCCGGCCCGCCTCACCAGACCGCTGCGACGCAAACCCGGCGCCGAGCGCGGCGAAGGGGCATTCGAGGCCATAAGCTGGAATGAAGCCTTTGACATGCTGGAGGAGCGCCTTGGACATCTGCGCGCTACCGATCCGAAAAAATTCGCCCTGTTCACCGGCCGCGACCAGATGCAGGCGCTGACCGGTACCTTTGCCAAAAATTTCGGCACCCCCAACTATGCGGCGCATGGCGGTTTTTGCTCGGTCAATATGGCAGCGGGCATGATCTACACGATAGGCGGCTCGTTCTGGGAATTTGGCGGCCCGGACCTTGAGCGGGCCAAGCTGTTTCTGATGATCGGCACAGCGGAGGACCACCATTCCAACCCGCTCAAGACCGAACTGGCCGCCTACAAGCGGCGCGGCGGTCGCTTTATTGCCATTAACCCTGTGCGTACAGGCTATGCCGCCATTGCCGACGAGTGGGTGCCGATCAAACCGGGCACGGACGGCGCTTTGTTTCTCGCCTTCATCAACGAGATCATCCGTCTTGGCCTTTATGATCGTGATTTTCTGGTCAACTATACCAACGCCCCGGAACTGGTCATTCAGGACGAGGACAGCGACGAATTTGGCATGTTCAAACGCTTTGAAATGCCTGTCGAGGAAGGCTGTTTTGATCCCCAGAACAAACTCTGGTGGGACCGCGAACTCAACAGGGAAGTCTCCAACAAGACACCGGGCGTCGAACCCTTCCTGCTCGGACGCTATGAGCTGGAAGACGGCACACCGGTGGCCACCGCCTTTGAATTGCTGAAAGAGCGCGTCAAGGACTATACCCCTGAATGGGCGGCCAAAATAACCGGCATTCCGGAAGATACCATCAAACGGCTGGCGCATGAAATGGGCATTACGGCGCGTGACCAGAAAATCGAGCTGCCCATCAACTGGATCGATGCCTGGGACGAAGAGCATGACAAGGTAGTCGGCAATCCGGTGGCTTTTCATGCCATGCGCGGGCTCGCGGCGCACTCCAACGGTTTTCACACCATCCGCGCCCTTTCAATACTGATGACCATCCTTGGCACCATTGATCGTCCCGGCGGTTTTCGCCACAAGACGCCTTTCCCGCGCCCCATCCCTCCCTGTCCGAAAACAGCAAAAAGCTGGGATGATGTACAGCCGGGCAAACCGCTGAACGGCGTACCGCTGGGCTGGCCGTCTGAACCCGATGATCTGATGGTCGATGACGAGGGCGAACCCATGCGCCTCGACAAGGCCTTTTCATGGGAGCACCCTCTTGCCGCGCACGGGCTCATGCACAACGCCATCACCAATGCCTGGCGCGGCGATCCCTATCCCATCGACACGCTGATGCTGTTCATGGCCAATATGGCATGGAACTCAAGCATGAACACAACGGGCGTGCGCGATATGCTCAAAGACAGGGACGAGAACGGCGAATATAAAATTCCGTTCCTTGTTGTATGCGATGCCTTCCAGTCGGAAACCACGGCCTTCGCCGATCTGGTCCTTCCCGACACCACCTATCTGGAGCGCCACGACGTCATGAGCATGCTGGATCGGCCGATCAGCGAATATGACGGCCCGGTGGACAGTGTGCGCATTCCCGTGCTGCCTCCAAAGGGTGAGTGCAAACCCTTCCAGGAAGTGCTGATCGAACTGGGCACACGCCTGAAGCTGCCCGCATTTGTCGATGAAAAGGGCGAGCGCAAATATAAGGACTACCCGGATTTTATCGTCAATTTCGAAACCGAACCGGGGTCCGGTATCGGTTTCCTTGCCGGCTGGCGTGGCACCCTCGGGGAAAAGTCCATCCGCGGTGAACCAAACCCGCGCCAGTGGGAGATGTATGAGAAAAACAATTGCGTCTTTCACCACAAGCTGCCGCGCTCCTATCAGTATATGCGCAACTGGAACAAGGGCTATTTGTACTGGGCACGCAACAATGGCCTGACGCGCTATGCCGAGCCGATCAATGTACATATCTATTCGGAGCATCTGCAAAAATTCCGCCTTGCGGCAGAAGGCAAGCGCAAGGGCAAACAGCCCCCTGAACGGCTGCGCAAGCGCATCGAGACCTTTTTCGACCCGCTGCCCTTCTATCATGAACCGCTGGAAGTGCAGATGACCGATACCGGCAAATATCCGCTGAGCGCCCTCACCCAGCGCCCGATGGCCATGTATCATTCATGGGACAGCCAGAATGCCTGGCTGCGGCAGATCCATTTGCACAACTATCTGCATATCAACCCGATCCTTGCCGTCAAACACAATGTCACGGATGGCGACTGGGTGTGGCTGGAAAGCCCTTACGGCAAGGTCAAATGTATGGTGCAATTGTCAGAAGCCGTCGAGCCGGACACCGTCTGGACCTGGAACGCCATTGGCAAGGCCGCGGGTGCCTGGGCCCTGTCGGAAAAGGCCAACGAGTCGCAAAAAGGCTTTCTGCTCAATCATATCATCAGCGAGGAACTGCCGCCCACCGCCTGCGGCCCGCACATCTCCAACTCCGACCCGATCACCGGACAGGCGGGCTGGTTCGATCTGCGCGTGCGCATCCGCAAGGCCGGCCCCGATGAAGAACAGCAAAGCTGGCCGCAATTCGAACCTCTCAAACCCTATCCCGGCATGGAACAGCAGCCGCGTGGAAAATGGCAGGCCTATGCCAGCGGCCTTGGCGGCAAGTTCAACGCACTGGGTGACTTTATCCGCAAGGGGGGGCAAAAATGACCATTGAGTTCGACCAGAAGCCGCTGACGCGGCTGGCCCTCGCCGGGCGTGCATCTTTGCAGAGGGCATTGGGGACCAGTCCCCAAACCCCTGTAATTACAAAACGGTTTCCAAAGGCTCGCCTTTGGTTCCAGCCGAACAGGCTGCCAAGCCTCGCAGAGAGAAGAATTGGCCAGCGAGGACAGCCGCTGCAAGCGGCTTTTGAGCGGGGGGTGTTGCAATGACCCAGCTAGCTCTTGTGATCGACCTTAACACCTGCGTGGGCTGTTCGGCCTGCGTGACGTCCTGCAAGGAGTGGAACACGTCCGGGCAGGCCGGTCCCATGACCGATATGATGCCCTATGGCGAAGATCCGCACGGCACGTTTTTCAACCGGGTACAAAGCTTTGAGGTCGGCACCTATCCCGACACACAAATGGTGCATTTTCCAAAGAGCTGCCTGCATTGCGAAGAGCCGCCTTGCGTGCCCGTCTGCCCGACCGGGGCGAGCTACAAGCGCAAGGAAGACGGCATTGTGCTGGTGGATTATGACAAGTGCATCGGCTGCAAATATTGCTCCTGGGCCTGTCCATATGGCGCGCGCGAAATTGACGAGAAGCAGAAGGTCATGAAGAAATGCACTCTTTGCGTTGATCGCATTTATGACCAGAGCCTTCCGGAAAGCGAACGCCAGCCGGCCTGTGTTCTGGCCTGTCCAGCCGATGCGCGCATTTTCGGCGATGTGCATGACCCCGACAGCGAGGTTTCGATCCTTATTCGCGAACAGGGCGGCTATGCCTTGATGCCCGAATGGGGCACCAGACCGGCCAATCACTATTTGCCGCGCCGCCGTCAGGAAATGCATATTCATCCGGACGAGCTGGAACGCGCCGATAATCCGCTTGCCAAGGAAGATTTGAAGATCGACGAAAAGGATGTCACCTCGGTGGACGGATTTGGTGGCTGGTAACCGGGAGCCGCTGCGATGTTGTGTTTTTCGGATTGTGAGTACTGAACGGGATGAGTTATGAATAATCGTTTTTTGAAAACCGGAAGCTATGAATTTGCCCTGCGAATTATCGCTGTCGTACAGGACTTGCAGGCCGAACAGGGCGAGACCATGATCAACAAACAGTTGCTGTGGACCGGCACCATGATCGGCGCCCGTATTGCCGAGTCCGAAGAAAACGAAAATGCTCACAGCACCACCGCCGGCCTGCGGATCGCCCGCAAGGAAGCCCGCGAATGTCTCTACTGGCTGAACCTGCTGAGAGACAGTAAAATGCTGGCAGAGGAAACCGCAGAAGAATTGATCCTGGATGCTGAAGAACTCATCAACATGCTTTCCGCTTCACTCGAAATAACACGCGACAAAACCCGCCTTGAGCCCACCGGTATAACGAGACATTAGGAACAGCGCACATGCACCCGGCTTTCTCGGTCATCTTTCTTACAACCCTTATCGGTGTCGGCCAGGGCCTGTTTCTGGCCCTGTTTACCGGCCAGCTCTATTCGCTGGCCCGCCTCGTCCCCTTGCAGGACAGCCAGACCTTTTATGCCTGGGGATCGGCGCTGGCGCTGGTCTTTCTGGCACTTGGTCTGTTCGCCTCGTTCTTTCATCTGGGACGCCCCGAACGCGCCTGGCGCTCGGCTGCCAGATGGCGCACAAGCTGGCTGTCGAGAGAAGTCATCGTCCTGCCGCTGGTCATGGGACTGATCGCTCTTTATGGCCTGGCACACTGGATGGAATTCACCAGACCGCTTTTCACGGTCTCCAATGTGCTGCCCGTCGATCTCACCCTGTTGCTGGGCCTTGCAGCCACTGCGGCCACCTTTCTTTTGTTCATCTGTACCGGCATGATCTATGCCAGTATCAAATTCATCCGTGAATGGGCGACGCCGCTGACCCTGCTCAATTTCATCTTCATGGGCGGCGCTTCAGGCTTTGCCCTCGCGACCTTCTATTCGCTGTTTGCCGCCCCCTCCCTCATCAAAATGTATGGCATCTGGACCATAATCCTGACCATAACAGCCTTTGTCCTGCGTCTCGTTTCCCTGTGGCGCAATGCGCATGGCAGCCATATTTCAACCATCCAGTCGGCCATAGGGGTACGCCACCCCAAAATCGTGCAAAAAACAACCGGCGGCATGGGCGGCTCGTTCAACACGAAAGAATTTCGTTCCGGCTCAACGCCCGAACGCATTCGCCAGGCCAAATGGTCCTTTGTTTTGCTGGTATTTGTCCTGCCGCCCCTCCTGCTGACCACGGCCCTGTCAATCCATTCGGCCCCATTGCTGGCGCTGGCCTTCGCAGTGCAGATGATCGGCCTCATTATCGAGCGCTGGACCTTTTTTGCAGATGCAACCCACCCGCAAAATCTGTATTATCAAAGCATGTAGGTTCCCCCGGTTATGGATAATACCAGGGAGCATAAACCCTGACCTTTGTATTTTGGTCAGGTTCACGAACCATTCCGCTCCCCGGACAAGCGCCAGCGCCGCGCCGGGGTCCAGGGTCGCGAGTGATGTGCTTTTGTTTTTGTACATTTTCTCAACGCACGCTCTTTTTTGCTGCCCCTGGATCCCGGATCTGCGCTGGCGCTTGTCCGGGAAGCGAAACATCAAGGCCGAAAGAGAAAGGTGAGTTAGCCTTTTTGCAGTCCGGTATAAGGAGCAACAAACATGGCGATGGAACTATGTCATATCTGGCTAGCCCGATTTCCCTCGGAATCTGCTTTCGATGAATATTTTGACGAAAATTATGAAGACGATGATGCACCGATCAACAGTTTTTCAAAAGAACAGGGCCAAACATTTTACGATCATGATTGGCTGGAAAGGAGCTTCAAATCATCTGGAGACCTGCGCCAACTGATCCAGGGGCATTCTTACGCTGACAGCTATATTGAAAAAGTCATAGCAGAGGCCGCCAGCCGCAATATCAAAAATGCCAACTGCTTTATTATGGCCGATAGCGCAGAATTCCACACCCCTCGATCAATCTCATCTGCCAGCCATGAGATCTGGTATCTTGGGACCTGCAAATGCGATGTTTAGCGGGCATCTCCATCGGACTGTTGAAAAAGTCGGCGACCAGAACCCGATGCCTCCCCGGCCTCAATGGAAAATAGCAGTAGCTGGTGATCCCGGTCATCCCGCCCTGATCAAACCTGCCTTCCCTTGCACTTGCGTTTTGTTATGCACATACCTGCAAGGGCGACTTTTTTCAATAGCCTTTTGGCCTTTGATGGCGGACAATCCGTTCAGACAGAATCACTGACCAGCGGATAACAAGAATGTTTGGTTCCAGCCTCGCCATCCTGTTGACCCTCGCGGGACTTGTGCTCCTGTCACCGCTGGCCCTCGCGTTATGGGCACTGGTGCGTTCCACAAACGACCGGCAAAAAATCCGCCTGATGGAAAAGCGCATGAAACTGCTGGCCGGAGAATCACTGTCTCTGAAGCATGAACAGGAAAAAATCCTTGAACGCCTTGCGGATCAGCCTGACAGTCCCGCGCAAACGGATGAAGCGGACGAAACAGCACAAACCGAAGACGGGGCTGACGCGAAAACCGGGACAGAACAGACAGAAGAGCGCAAAAGCGATGATTCATCCGGGACCGATGAAACCCGCCCTCCCGAAACGGCTGTGCCCGCCGGTCTCGCTTCTCCGGCACCGGCAAGCGCGGCCGCACGAATCGCCAGCCCCCGTCGACAGGGCATGGAACAGGAAATGGGGGCAAAATGGAGCGTCTGGCTGGGCGGCCTGGCGCTGGCGCTGGGAGCCGTTTTTCTCGTCAAACACTCCATTGACCAGGGTTATCTCACTCCGGCGGTCCGCATTTTCCTTGCCGTTCTGATATCGGCCGCCCTGCTGGCCGGTGGCGAATGGATGCGCCGCCGCGATGTTCTGAATGATCTCGGTGCCCTGCCGGGCGCCTACATACCGGGAGCTCTCACCGCTGCGGGTATTGTCGGTTCCTTTGCCACCGTATACGCCGCCTATGCGCTCTATCATTTTATCGGCCCGGTGGTGGCCTTTGTGCTGCTGGCGCTTGTAGCCCTCGCAGCGCTGGCGGCATCGGTCATTCATGGCCCCGGCCTCGCCGCAATAGGGCTGGCGGGCGCCTATGTCACCCCGGCGCTGGTCTCTACCGGTCATCCTCATGCCTGGCCGTTATTCATCTATTTGCTGTTTGTCAGCGCCGCCTGTTTCATCGCCGCGCAAATGCGTCACTGGCTATGGCTCGCCGTGAGTGCCATAGCGGCCGCTACGATATGGGGGCTGATCTGGTTTGTCGGCCCGTGGAAACTGGCCGATGGCCCGGCTCTGGCTGTCTATATTATCGGCTTGCTGGTGCTGGCCCTGCCCTTTCTCAAACAGGGCGAGCCGCGGCCCGATGAGCGGCAAAAACAAAGTCTGTTGCAGGCCGTTGAAATCGCCGACCGGCCTGTCAGTCTGGCGCTGGCGGCCATTGCCTTTTTGTCGGTCGTGCTGCTGCGTTATGCGGACTATTCGGGGCTCTCGCTCGGCGTTTTTACCCTTGTCACCGGCCTGTTTTTATATGCCGCCTGGCGCTGGCTCAGCCTTGGTCTTCTGACGGTGGTCGCAGCCCTCCTGTTCCTTTTCGCCTTTTATGGCTGGCACATCCCGTGGATCAGCGATGTTTTGGGGCAGATCACCGATTTGTGGTCCAGCCGCCCGCTGCACCCCGTCGCACCTCCTCCGGCTCCGCTGTCCAGTGATGGTGTCACGCCGCCCGAAATCATCGCCTTTTTGACATTTGGCCTCCTGTTCGCGGGAACCCTGGCTCTTGCCGGTCTTGCCCTCGTGCGCCGCCATAATGGCGAACCACTGTTTGCCCTGGTCTCGAC
>JALXEI010000312.1 GCA_027069645.1 Hyphomicrobiales bacterium | reverse complement strand
CGGTTTGTTGTCCTATAGTGCCCTCACCGGTCATATCTATATGGATCCGTTCGCGCATTTTCTCTATTATGCCGCGCTCTTCCTGTTCCTGCTGCTGATCAGCAAATTCGGGCAACTGGCGCGCCTTCGCTTTGACCTCTCCTGGTGGGCCTATTCCTTTCCGCTTGCCGCCTTTACCCTCGCCACCTTCAAATTCTTCACCATTTCCGAACTTCCCGCACTCAAATATGCCGGTTTCGTACTCTATGGCCTGCTGACCCTGCTCATCCTGCTGTTGCTGGTAAACACACTGAGAGCAGCGATGGCACGACGGATCTGCTGCCCGCCACAATAAGAATAAAAACAGAGTGCCTGGCAAGGATACGCAATTACCGCAATTGCAATGTCCGCACACCGCACATTTCAACGACCTCAACAATACGAGTAAGTGAATGACAAATTTTGTTTGACAAACTCATGCAGAATCACTATATGTTCTCCTAACAACACCCCCCACGCCACTCCATGGAAGCGCACCAGGGGGGTTCCTTTTTTACAGATATGGCAAAAAACAAGATTAAATATACCAAACCCCCGCTCACATTTGACCAACAGATTGAGCAACTGGAGCGGCGGGGTATGTTTTTTGCTGATAAAGATGCTGCCAGAGAATATCTCGGCCACCTTAATTATTACCGACTTGCAGCCTATTGGCTTCCCTTTGAGGAAGATCATGAGACCCACCGCTTCAAGCCCGATACCTGTTTCTCGGATGTCCTCAATCTGTATATTTTTGACCGCGAACTGCGTATTTTGGTTCTGGATGGCATAGAGCGCATTGAAGTCTCTTTACGCACCCGGTTTGCCTATCATATGAGCCATGAATATGGTCCACATTTTCATTTGTCTCCAGAGCTGTTTGCCAACCCCCTTGTCTATTCTCGCGCTACACTCGAATTGGAAAAAAGTGTGCAAACCAGCAAGGAAACCTTCATCAGGCACTTAAGAAAGACATATAGCGATTTGCTCCCGCCTGTTTGGGCCGTTGTTGAACTATTAACATTCAGCCAACTTTCCAAATGGTATGATAACCTGAAAAAGCCCCGTGACAGGAAGCTCATTGCAGACACATATGATATTGACGAGCGTATTTTTTGCTCGTTCCTGCACCATTTGAGCATCGTACGAAACAGCTGTGCGCATCACAGTCGTCTTTGGAACAGGGAATTTCCATTTACTTTCATTATTCCCAAAACGCGCCCCTCATCACTTATCAGCAGCCTTGTCCCTCTCTCCTCGCAACAACAACCGCCGCGAAAAATCTACAATACCCTCGTTTTGATGGCCTACCTTCTTGACGTTGTCGCTCCGGATAACAGCTGGAAAAGCCGACTGCTCGAATTGATAAATCATCGCAATATTGATGTAGAAGAAATGGGGTTTCCCGCAAACTATCAGACTCTTCCGATCTGGTCGGCCCATCAAGCCCCTTGACTTCTCCACCATAATTGGCGATTGTGCGCAAAATTCCAACAGGCTTTACCCGAGCCGCCGAACCGGACATGAGCCGGCAAGGTCAACATCCGCCAGCGAGTGTCGCCCGTGGATGCGTTTGGCTTTGGGGAATTTGATTGAAGTGATGGTTTGCGCCGCAACTTGCAGGAACACACATGTTTGAAAGTCTTTCCGATCGCCTTTCGGGCGTCTTTGACAAGCTGACCGGGCGCGGGGCCCTGTCCGAAAAAGACGTCAAGGCCGCCATGCGCGAGGTGCGCCGCGCCCTGCTCGAAGCCGATGTGGCGCTGGAGGTGGTGCGGGACTTTATCGAAAAGGTCACCGTGCGGGCTGTCGGGCAGGAAGTCGTCAAATCGGTGACACCGGGCCAGATGGTGGTCAAGATCGTCAATGACGAACTGGTCAGGGTGCTGGGCGAGACCGCCGAACCGCTTGATCTGGCTGCTGCACCGCCCGTCTGCGTCATGATGGTCGGCTTGCAGGGCTCGGGCAAAACCACCAGCACCGCCAAGATTTCCAAACGCCTCCAGGAAAAAGACAAAAAGAAAGTGCTGATGGCCTCGCTCGACA
The DNA here is from genome assembly GCA_027069645.1 of Hyphomicrobiales bacterium. Taxonomy (GTDB): domain Bacteria; phylum Pseudomonadota; class Alphaproteobacteria; order Rhizobiales; family JAKIUO01; genus JAKIUO01. The sequence goes on along the minus strand of JALXEI010000312.1, from coordinate 9,374 downwards.
CGAGACGCCCCGCAGCACAGGAACAGTTGAAAGTGCTGGGCAAGCAGATTGATGTGGCCACACTGCCGATTATCGAAGGGCAAACGCCACAACAGATCGCAGCACGGGCCCTGCAATTTGCCAAACTATCCGGCTTTGACGTGATCATGCTCGATACGGCGGGCCGTCTGCACATAGATGACACGCTGATGAACGAAGTCGCCGAGGTGCGCGACATCACACAGCCAAAGGAAACCCTGCTGGTCGCCGATGCGCTGACCGGTCAGGATGCCGTCAATCTGGCCCGCTCCTTTGACGAGCGCATCGGCATTACCGGCCTCATGCTGACCCGCATTGATGGCGATGGCCGTGGCGGCGCGGCGCTTTCGATGCGGGCCGTCACCGGCAAACCGATCAAGTTTCTGGGCACCGGCGAAAAGATCGACGAACTGGAAGATTTTCACCCCGATCGTATCGCCAACCGCATTCTAGGCATGGGTGATGTGGTGTCGCTGGTGGAAAAAGCTGCCGACACGATCGACCAGCAAAAGGCCGAAAAGATCGCCGCCAAAATGCAAAAGGGGCGTTTTGACCTTGACGATCTGGCCGAACAGTTGAAACAGATGCAGCGCATGGGCGGCATGTCCGGCGTCATGAGCATGTTGCCGGGTGTCGGCAAGATGAAAAAGCAGATGGCCAATGCCAATATGGACGACAGCATATTGAAACGCCAGCAGGCCATTATTTCCAGTATGACCCGCAAGGAGCGCCGTCGCCCGAAAATTCTGAACGCATCGCGCAAGCGGCGTATCGCTGCGGGGTCCGGCACCAGCGTTCAGGACATCAACAAGCTCATCAAAATGCACCGGCAAATGGCCGATATGATGAAAAAGCTCGGCAGACGCAAGGGGGGCCTCGCCGGACTGTTCGGCGGTGGTGGTGCCATGCCGGAAATGCCCCCGGATCCGGGCGCGGGCGGTGGCCTGCCTTCCGGCGGATTGCCCGGCCAGCTTCCCGGACTGGGCGGCGGCCTTCCCCCAGGCACCGGGTTGCCCGGGCTTGGCGGACCAGGACTTCCGGGCCTGCCAAGGGGCAAGAAGAAGAAATGACAGATTTCGGGAGCAATGGCGCAGCCTGTTGCCCCTCGCAAAACAAACCGAACAAACGAACACTCAAACACAAGGAAACAGACAAATGGCTTTGAAAATCAGACTGGCCCGTGGCGGCTCCAAAAAACGTCCCTATTACCGCATTGTCGTGGCTGACATTCGCATGCCGCGCGATGGCCGCTTTATCGAAAAGGTCGGTTCATGGAATCCCATGCTGGCGCGGGATGACGAAAAACGCGTTGTGCTGGACGAAGAGCGCATCAAACACTGGCTGGGCGTCGGGGCCAAACCTACAGACCGTGTGCACCGCTTCCTCGATGCCGCCGGCATCCTGAAACGCGAACCCCGCAACAACCCCGAGAAGGCGAAATGGGGCAAAAAGCGTGTGGAACGTGAAGAAGAGAAAAAGGCCGCCGCAGCGGCTGCAAAGGAAGCCGCTGAAGCTGCCGAAGCGTCCGACGAGTAAGTCTTTTGTCAGCAAGAGACAAACAAGGGGCGGGAGATGCAAGGAGATTGTGCCTTGGCATCATCACCGGTGTGCATGGCATAAAGGGCGAGGTGGTGATCAAGAGCTTTACGCAGGAACCGCTCGACATCAGTGCTTACGGCCCTTTGAGCGATGAGAGCGGCGAGCGGATCTTCACCATCGGCAAGGCCCGCCTTGCCAAAAAGGGCGTCGTCGCACGTATCAAAGGCGTTGATGATCGCAACAGCGCAGAAGCGCTCAGGGGCACCGGTCTTTATGTTGATCATGCAGCTCTGCCGCAAACCGATGATGAAGATGAATTCTATATCACCGACCTCATTGGCCTTGCGGTTGTGCGCACCGATGGCAGCCCCTTTGGCACCGTGACAGCCCTGCATAATTTTGGTGCAGGAGATCTGATCGAAATCAGACCGCTGACCGGCAAGGCGAGCGAGGTCTATCCGTTTGACAAAAAGACCATCCCCGCCATTGACCTTGAACGCGGCGAAATCACTTTTGATCCGCCGGATATGATCGAGGCCGACAACGAGGCAGATCATGCCTCCTCGAACGACAAACCCGGCAACCGCAAGAGAAAGACGCAAGCATCATCATGACCCGGATCAACGAACAGTTGCGCGAACAGATGAAAAAACGTGAACGCGCCATCCCGCCGGGAGACAGACGCGCCGCCACCAATGCCATTGTCGATACGGGGGCAGATTTTCTCGCTTCCACCGGCCCCAAAACCGTTGCCGGGTTCTTTCCCACCGGCACGCAGATCACGCCACTTTTGCTGCTCAATGCCCTGAGTTTGCGCCAGCTTCCCCTGGCCTTGCCGAAGCGTCATGAGGACAGCACTATCCGTTTTCACAAATGGACACCGGGAGACAAAATGACGGTCGGCGAACATGACATTCCCTGCCTGGCCGATTGCCACACGGAGCTGCACCCCGACTATTTGCTGGTGCCAGTGCTGGCCTATGACGGCATGGGCAACCGGCTGGGCTATGGCCACGGCTTCTACCGCGATGCCATCGACAATCTGCGTGCCCGCAACCCGCAGGCCAAAGTCGTGGGCGTTGGTTTCGACGACCAGCAGCTTGTCTATCTTATTGACGAGGAAAATGACGGGCGTCTTGACTGGATGATCACCGAAGCCGGCGTGCGCGGTCTGACACAATAATCGTCTACCAGGCGCGTGCCTGCGGCGGCGCCTTTATATTCTCGAATGTCATATCGTTGAAATCCCCAAGCAGTTTTGGCTCACGCAGCAAAAAACCGCGTGGATCACGTTTGTGTCGCAAACGCCACAATTTTCCCGCCCAGGCCCAGAGAATATCCCCCTTGCGCTGATCCAGATCACACCAGTCAACGCGACCGATCTCCAATACCAGCTGCCCCTTGCGATCAACAACAAAAGCTTCTTCCACATTCCAGCGCCCCTGTACTTCACCTGTATATTGTGAACGCAGTTGCAGGGACCAGAGACGCCGCCGTCCCGGATCAGAATAATGTTTTTCATATATAGCCGGCTTTTTCCGGGCAAAATGATAGCGATGTTGAAAACCCTTCCATTCGGAACGCGCCCCCGGATCAATCAGCCGCCAGCCATCGCGGATCATACGATAGTTGCAAATCGGATCATCCTCTCCCCAGCCGGAACAATCTCCCAAAGGACGCACCGGAACGGGTGGTTTCGGGAAGCCTTCAAAAAGTTCGCTCTCTTCTCCGGGGCGATGATTGAGATAAATGATGCGGCCATCATCGGAAAACAGTCCGCCCCCGCCCCAGCCATCTCCCTTTTGCCACATGGAAAGTGCGGTAAAATAAGGGGGTCTGGAGATCGCCGTCCACGAGCCCGGCCCGGCCTTGTAGTCCGCCGCAAAATAGATGAACAAACGACCGTCGGGCGACAGATCACAACGCCTTTCATAGACCCGCTTTTTCAGCCACTGGCCCGGTGTGAAACGATCCTTTTTCATATCCCATAAAATCATGCGCACATGATTGCTCGGACCACGCCGCAGCAAAACTGCCTTGCCGGTTCGCGCACGCGGGGCCACCAGTGCATAAAGACGCGCCGTGTTCTTCCAGTCCGCTGTTAAAATTTTCCTGCCCATACTGCCGCTTTTTGTCTGACTATTTTCCCTTGATGGAACACATTTTGACATCAACCATGAGATCTCCGGCAATGTCTTCCAGTTGTTCGCACAACTGTTCCAGTTCCAGCCCCTCTGGTAAAACAATATCGGCTTCGGCGGAAAACATATGTTCCCCCGTCATGGAGCCTTCAAAAACACGGGTGCGCAATTCGTCCACATTGACCCTGTTGTCAGCCAGCACCTTTGAAACATCGCGCACAATGCCCTTGTGATCCTGACCGACCACCTCGACATAGGCCTTGCGTTGTTCCGTTGCCGGGTTCGCTTCCCTGGCAAATTTCGTGCTTTTTCGGACCGATGTGCTTATGCCGTCCTCTTCGAGTGCTTCAAGGGCCTTTTCCAGACCGGCCACCTTGTCATCATCCAGTTCGATGCGCAAAATACCGGCAAATTCGCCCCCCAGTCGTGACATGGCACTGTCCACCCAGTTGCCGTCATAGCTCGCCACCACATTGGCCAGCAATTCAACAATACCGGGACGATCACTGGCCATTACCGTGAGCACCATTTCAATTTGCATGGGGGTATCCTTCCTGTCAGGCAGATCTTCCTGACAAAACCTAACATTCCCGAAGACGCGAGACCAGCACAGAAAAACCACACCGGATAACCGGCATGGTTTCATTCATACAGATTGCACACGCAAAGGTCAGGTCAAATCAGCGTGATCCATACCGGAAGGCCCGGGCTTACCGCGCTGTCCCGTTTTGTTTCGCCTGCCAGCGCAGGAAATCACTGATCAGTTTTTCGCTGTTGTCAGCCCCCTCGGAACCTGTCTTTGTCCTGCCACGACTGGCCAGAAACATTTTAAAATCCTTCATCAGCTTCTCCCGCGCGGCAGGTGCACCGGAATGACCGGACACGACAGAAGGCTTTCTGTCCGCCCCTGTTTTTTGGTCAATCCATTTCTGCGCCGGTGCAAAGCGCTTCAGGCCCGGAACAGAGGCCATGAGATTGACCTCGGCCCATTTGGGATGCAGATTTTGCGACTGACGCAAATGGTCAAAATGATCAAAAAATGTACGGGTAAATTTTGCCAGACGACGATAGCGGTCCGAACCCGGTTTCCAGTTGAACACAGCCAGAATGGTGCGTGTTGCAATCGTGGGAACGCTCTCGCCCTTTTTGATCAGCCCGGGATAGTCCTCATGAGTCAGACGGGTCGGCAGGTGCGAACCGATAAATACCGGATCAAAGGCAACAGGCAACAGTTTGATCTGCGGAAAAATGCTTTTCAGACGGGTGGTATTGCGGATCGGTTTGCCGGTAACGCGGATCATCGCATCAAGGCGCCCCTCGCGCATGGCCAGCGCACCATCGCCTTCCGAAATGCGCATCGTCCTGCCTGGTTTGATCCCGAGCTTTTTGAACAGAATGGTACCGGTCACCTCGGCATTGGAATTGTTGAAGCCGATACGGGCCCCCTGCAAATCCTCAAGGGAAGTAATGTCGGCCCCGACAAAGACATGCACTTCTTCATTAAACAGACGGGTAATATAATGGATGCGCTCGCCAAGTTTTTCATAGAGGGGCCGCCCCTTGAAAAAATCGATCACATCCGTATTGACAATCGCCATGTCAACACCGCGCAAATAAAGCAGATCGCGCACATTTGTTCCGGCCCCGCCCCCCAGTACCGGCAACACGCGCAGTCCGTTTTTATCATCCGCAAGGGCAATCATGTCCTTGATATCGGCACCAAAGGCCGTATAGGCACCGTTGGTGCAGCAGCCTGACATCAGCGTCACCGTATTCTGATTGAGCTTTTTCTTGTAGGCTGTTTGCGACGGCCGGTTTGCCGGTGATCGTACGGCTTTGCGGGCTTCCCGTTTTGTTGACCCGCGCCGCTTTTCAGATGCCTTTGACTTGCGCAGCTTTTTGCTGCGTTTGACCCGTGCCGCTTTCTTGCGGGCAACGGCTTTCCTTGCATTGCTGTAATTTTGCGCCCGGGCTGTCGTCGTTCCACAACCATCTGTCAACAAACCGGCAACGGGCAAGGCCAGAGCAACAAGCAATACAAAACGCCCCGCTTTTGACGGAACCTGCCCCGTTTTGAGACAACCGGAAGCTGAAATAACCTCAAACATGCGCGAATTCCCTGCACTCTTCAACTCTTCAAAACCGCTCCTGCCCCTGATATTACAAGTTCCGTGCCAAAATAGCGGACAGATACAGCCATTGAATTCGCAGCAACCATATATTAACAACGGAATGCAAAACCGGCGCTGTTGAGCCGCCGAAAACAGTTGCGATAACAACTCTTTAACCTGAACCGCGCACACTCCCCCGCAATCAACACGATCTGTAACAGCGTATGGGAGGCCTGTATGGCGACCACCAGTCATTCAACACTGAAGAATCTTGGCGCCCTTTGCGAGCGTCACAGCGACGGCAGCGGCAGTGCCGATCTGTCAAATCTGAAGCGCCTGCTGCAAGGTAGCGCGGACAATTCTCTTGAACAGCGCTTTGCCCGGCTGAAAGCCGATCTGAGCCGTGCCGCAGGTAGCGTGAAACAGGAAGCACCGCAAAAAACGACCGGGCTTCGGGAGAGGCGCAGAACAAACAGAGGTGAAAGTATCAGTCAGGACCGTCTGAACCGCGTGATGGCCGGATAGGCTCCCGCGTTCCGCATGCTCTCTATATCGGCTTGCGCGCCCGGATTGCCGCGGCGAGCGTGCCTTCATCAAGATAGTCCAGCTCACCGCCTACGGGGACACCGTGGGCGAGTTGGGATATTTTGACATTGCAACCGGCCAGTTGCTCAAGGATATAATGACTGGTGCTCTGCCCCTCGACCGTAGCCCCGAGCGCCAGCACGATTTCGCTGACATCCTCGGCACCGGCCCGTTCAACGAGCCGGGCCAGATTGAGATCTTCCGGGCCAACCCCGTCAAGGGGTGACAGCACCCCCCCCAATATATGATATTGCCCTGTGCAGACCCCGGCCCGTTCCAGCGCCCAGAGGTCGCCAACATCCTCGACAACAACAATCATCGCGCGGTCGCGACGGGTATCACGACAAATGGCACACGGGCTGAGCACATCCACATTGCCGCATTCGGGACAGATGCTGATTTTTTCCGCGGCCTCGGCCATTGCGGCGGCCAGCGGTTCCATGAGACTCTCTCGCTTTTTTATCAGATGCAGTGCTGCCCGTCGCGCCGAACGGGGCCCGAGCCCCGGCATTTTCGCCAGCAGCGCAATCAGTCTCTCGATTTCCGGTCCGGCTGTTTTCCGTGTCATAATACCAACTCGCAAAAAAAGCCCGTATCCGCAACCGATGGACATACGGGACACATCAGATCGCGGATCGGACTTTTCTCAGTCTTCACATTTTGAAAGACCGGTCAATACGGCCGATTAACGGCGGTCGGGACGCGGACGCGCCTCATTGACCTTGATGGTGCGGCCATCAAGATCGGTTCCATCCAGCGCTTCAATGGCTTTTTTTCCTTCATCGTCAGCAGCCATCTCGACAAAGCCGAAGCCTTTCGAGCGACCGGTATCACGGTCCATAATCACCTTGGCGCTCTGCACTTCACCAAATTCGGCAAAGGCGTCATGAAGTTCGTTATCTGTTGTATTGTACGACAGATTACCAGCATAAATATTCATCAGTTCTCACATCAAATCTGTGCATTGTCATCTTTAAACACTATACACCCGATCAACACACCAAATCGGGCGATAGCCACCTCGTCCATACGGGACAGATCATTACAGGTGGTCTTTAAGGCCTCTCTAAAAATCCGTGCCTCCCAAAAGGCTCTCGGCGAGACTTATGTAGGCCGATACGGACGCCACGTAAAGGGGTAAAATCACCTGGAAGCCCGCTAATTTAGGGCGTGTACGCTTCATGAGGCCCGTTTTCAGAACAGTTTCATCCCCGGAGGCAAAGGCATATCCCCCGCCAGGGACTGCATTTTTTCCTGTGTGGCCCGCTCCAGTGCGGCTCTGGCATCGGTGTGTGCGGCCACGATCAGATCTTCGAGAATTTCCGTCTCGCCGGGCTTTACAAGGCTTTCATCAATCTTCAACCCCCGCATTGTCCCCTGGCCATCAAGGGTTACCTGCACCAGCCCCGCCCCGGATTTTCCCTGCACCCGCAGTTCAGCAAGTTCATCCTGCATTTTTGTCATTTTGGCCTGGAGGTCTTTTGCCTGGGCCATCATATCCATAAAACCTTTCATCGTCACTCTCCCTGCCTGTTCCCGCCATTATCCTTTTCGCTGCGATTGATTTCCCGAATATCGCTGATACGCGCATCGGGAAAATGTTTCAGGGCCGCCCTGACCAGCGGATGCGCACTAACGCGATCCAGTTCGGCCTGATATTCGCGCTGTTTCTTTTCGTGAAGTGTTTCGCCGCTCTGCCGATCTGACACCGCGACGATCCAGCTTGTCCCCGTGGCCCGGTCGAGGACCCGCTTGATGTCATTGGCGAGACCGCGTGGCGCCTCGTTGACAAGGGCTATTTCTATGGCCCCCGGTTCAAAACTGACCGGACGGACATTTTCCTCAAAAGCAATTTTCAACACCAGTCCACCCTCGCGTCCGATGAGATCGGCGAGATCCTCAAACCCGGTGATATCGTTCAAACCCTCGTCAGCAGGGGGCTGCGGTTGCGGCCTTGTCATCGCCGTTGCCACTGGTGAACCCGGTTGCCCTCCACCGCCTGAAGACAGGGCCTGCGCCTTTCCGGCGCTATCGGAAATCCCGGACGCGCCATTGCCCGCGCCTCCCGGTCCCGCTGAACCGGGCCGATCCGCGCCTTCCCCCAGCGCCCGCGCCAGCTCCTCCGGGGACGGCAGTTCGGCAGCATAGGCAATGCGTACCAGCACCATCTCGACCGCGGCCATCTGATCGGGGGCACGGCTACATTCATCAATGCCTTTCACCAGCATCTGCCAGCAGCGCGACAACACGGGCATGGACAGCTTTTCCGCCATCTGCGCCGCCCGCTGCCGCTCCGCCTCCCCGAGCGCCCGCGCGCCGCGGTCATCAAGCACTTTCCGGCGGGTCAGAATATGGACCGCTTCGGCAAGCTCGACAAGAATACGGGCCGGTTCGGCCCCGTCACAATAGAGCGCCTCGCACTGGCCCAGCGCCCCGGCCGCATCGCCCTTCAGGACCGTTTCAACCAGATCAAAAATCCGCATGCGATCGGCCAGACCGATCATGCGGCGGACATCATCACCGCTGACCTTGTCGCGGCCATGGGAAATGGCCTGATCAAGGATCGACAGGCCGTCACGCACCGATCCCCCGGCCGCCTGGGCAATCAGCGTCAGGGCCTCCTCGTCAAGACTGGCCCCTTCGGCTTTGGCAATGGTTGCGAAATGCCGGACCAGTTCATCCATGCCCACCCGTTTGAGATCAAAACGCTGGCAGCGCGACAGCACCGTTACCGGAACCTTTTGCACTTCGGTAGTGGCAAAGATGAATTTGACATGTTCGGGCGGCTCCTCCAGCGTCTTCAACAGGGCGTTGAAGGCCGATTTCGACAGCATGTGCACCTCGTCAACGATAGACACCTTGTAGCGCGCCGAAATCGGCTTGTAGCGCGTACTTTCGATTATCTCGCGAATATCATCGACGCCGGTATGAGACGCGGCGTCCATTTCCAGCACATCCACATGACGGCTTTCCATGATGG